>SKKY01000185.1 GCA_007123515.1 Clostridia bacterium | reverse complement strand
GGGCAAAGAGATACCCATAGCTGACGTTTGTGCTTCGTTTCAAAAGGCAGCCACTGAAATCCTTGTGGAAAAAACCATGATTGCTGCAGAAAGAGCGGAGGTTAAAACGGTCATTATTGCCGGCGGCGTTTCGGCTAACAGCCGATTAAGAAAGCGATTAACTGAAGAAGGGCAAAGAAGAGGGATCGCGGTCTTTTATCCGCCGCCTGTCTTATGTACCGATAATGCGGCTATGATCGGAGCTGCTGCGCACTATATGGCTGAAAAAGAAGAATATGCCGGCCTCGATTTAAATGGGATTGCTATGTTTAACTTTGCTGAGTACTTACAAAAAGGAGATAAAACTAATGCGTGATTATCATATCCATACGGATAATTCTTTTGACAGTGTGGCCAAAATGGAAGACTACTGCAAAAGGGCGATTGAAATCGGATTAAAAGAAGTGGCTTTTATGGAGCATTTTGATTCGAATCCATCTGATGAAAGCACCGGATTTTTTAAGTATGAGAAATATAAAAGTGAGATTTTGAATTGCCGTGAGGTCTACGGAGATAGATTGAAAATTACAGCGGGTCTCGAACTGGGAGAGCCTCATGAGTATCATAAAATGCATGAAGAATATAAGAAGGATAAATTTTTTGATCTGTTTATCGGCGCGGTTCATTTTGTTAATGGCCAGGTGATTCACCGGACTTATAACGAGCAGGAAACTGCAGATAAAATTATTGAGGAATATTTTGCGGCTCTTCATCAGACCGTTAAAACTGCTAATTTTAATCTGGTGGCTCATATTGATGTCATAAAACGATATGTGCCGGAAGCGATGGGATCGTTTAAGCCTGAGGAATACCGGATGATGATTGAAGACATCCTTAAAGACATTATTAAAAGTCCGCTAGCCATTGAAGTAAACAGTTCCGGGTTGCGGCAGAAACTTAAAGAGCCCCTGCCGGCTTATGAGATTATTCAGTGGTATAAAGACCTTGGAGGAGAAAAGATAGTCTATGCCTCAGACTCGCACAGGATCGAACATTTAGCTTCTGATTATCATCGTTTGGAAAGAGAAATGAAGGATCTGGGTTTTAAGGGTTTTGCTATTTGGGAAGACGGGGAATGGAAATAATTTCTTCCTCTGTGATGATGGTATCAACCGTCTGGTCATAGTCCTGATTTGGCAGATCAACAATGATCTGGAAAGCAAAGGCGATCCCAGCCTTATGTGTCACCGGGTACTTTGAAAAAAAGTTGTCGTAATGTCCTTTACCATAGCCGATACGATGTCCGCGACGATCAAAAGCCAGTCCGGGAACGATTGCCAGATCAAAATGATCAGGAATGTCTGCATGAGGGTCGTAGGTGGGCTCGTAAATTCCAAAATTATTTTTATAAAGCTGAGTTCCGGTGGTCATTTTTACCGGGACCATTTTTTTTGTCTGCTTATCGATGCAAGGGACATAGAGGTCTTTATTCAGCAAAGCGTCAGCCAGAATCAGTTCAGTTTTTATTTCGCTGCCAAAGGAAATAAAGCAGAAAATGTTCTTGCTTTCCTGGTAGCTTTTAGTAGACTGAAGTGCCTGGTACACGGCATAGCTTTTTATGTAGATGGCTTCTTTGCTTAGTGCATCTCTCTGAGAAAGTAAAGTTTTTCGTAAATTGTTTTTCATTGGATCACCCCGCATCTCTATTATAGCGCTAAAGAAAATAAAAATGCCACCATAAAATGGTAGCATTTCCTATATAGAGATTCTACGTAGTCATTCCACCATCAATAATGATTTCGGCTCCTGTAATATAGCTGGCATCATCAGAAGCCAGGAAGGCTACGACTTTTCCGATTTCTTCCGGCTTACCCGGACGATCTAAAGGAATGGAATCAAGAATTTCCTGTGTCTGTTCGGAAGGATCGTCAAGCATTTCTGCTGTCATACCCGTGCGGATGATTCCCGGACAAATGGCAACAGAGCGAATGCCGTCTTTTCCGAATTTAGAGGCAACATCTTTAGTGAAACCAATAACCCCGTGCTTTGTAGCTGTATAGGTTGGACTTGCAAGCCCACCCCGGATTCCGGCTACAGAAGCGGTATTGATAATTACGCCTGATTTCTGCTTAACCATGTCTTTTAAGACTAGCTTAATACCGATAAAGACAGCTGTCAGGTTTACGGAAACAACTTTTGAATACTCTTCCATGGTAATGTCGAGAATGGTTCCCTGTCCTTCAAAAGCTCCCGCATTGTTGCAAAGAATGTCAATTTTTCCGAATTCTTTTTTTGTTTCATTTACTGCTTTTTCATAGGCATCATGATCGGTTACATTTACCTCAAAGGCTTTTGCTTTTCCGCCTGTTTCTTCAATCATCTTTTGAGTTTCTTTAGCTCCTTCGAGATCCAGATCTAATAATGCGATGCTGGCTCCCTCTTTAGCCATTTCTAATGACATAGAACGTCCAAGACCGGAACCGGCGCCCGTTACAACAGCAACTTTGTCTTTTAACTTCATTATTTATCACTCCAATTTAATTATTTTGTGTCTAGTAAGTCTTTTTAAGTCTCTTAAGTCTCATGTGTTTCTTACCTTTAATGCAAAGCGTATAAACTTTTTTTGTAAAAAATTGATAAAATTTCAAAAAAGACTTGAAAAAAAGCCATCTTTTTATTAATATTATACATGCAGTTAGCACTCATTAAAGGTGAGTGCTAATAACGAGACTAACAATAAAATATAAATAAAAATCATTAGGAGGGTCAACAAAGTGAAGATTAAACCATTAGCAGACAGACTAGTTTTAAAGCTTATCCCGCAGGAAGAAACAACGGCAAGTGGAATTGTATTGCCTGATTCTGCAAAAGAAAAACCTCAAAGAGGAGAAGTGTTAGCCGTAGGTGCTGGCAGAGTATTAGAGAACGGCCAGAGAATGCCAAGTGAACTTAATGTAGGGGATGTAGTCTTATTCTCTAAATATTCCGGTATGGAGCATAAAATCGAAGGCGAAACCGTATTGATTCTGGCAGAAAGAGATATTTTAGCTGTATTATAAACCAGATTGTAGTACAGAAAAAAACAGAAAATCATTTAGTTTTTTAAAAAAATAGGAGGAATACGATAATGGCAAAGAAAATTATCTTTGGAGAAGAAGCGCGCAAAGCGCTGGAAGTTGGCGTAAATGCGGTTGCTGATGCAGTTAAAGTTACATTAGGTCCAAAAGGAAGAAATGTTGTATTAGAGAGAAAATTTGGTTCACCAACGATCACAAATGACGGTGTGTCAATTGCAAGAGAGATTGACTTAAGCGATCCGTTTGAAAATATGGGAGCTCAATTACTTAAAGAGGTAGCAACTAAAACAAATGATGTTGCTGGTGACGGAACAACAACAGCGACATTGCTGGCGCAGGCAATGATCAGAGAAGGTTTAAAGAACGTTGCTGCCGGTGCAAATCCAATGGTTCTTAAAAAAGGTATCAACGAAGCGGTTAAGGTAGCGGTTGAAGAGATTAAGAAGTCAGCTAAAACGATTGAAAGCAAAGAGTCTGTGGCACAGGTTGCCTCAATCTCTGCAGCGGATCAGGAAATTGGTTCTCTGATTGCTGATGCAATGGAAAAAGTAGGAAAAGATGGTGTTATCACTGTTGAAGATTCTCAGACATTCGGAACTTCATTAGAAGTCGTTGAAGGTATGATGTTTGACAGAGGTTATGTATCTCCATATATGGTAACGGATACTGAGAAAATGGAAGCGGTACTTGACGATCCGTACATTCTTGTAACAGATAAGAAGTTAACGGTTGTCCAGGACATTCTTCCGGTTCTTGAGGGTGTTGTGAAAACTGGTAAGGCGTTATTATTAATTGCAGAAGATGTTGAAGGCGAAGCGTTAGCGACGATGGTAGTTAATAAGCTAAGAGGAACGTTTAATGTAGTAGCTGTTAAAGCGCCTGGTTTTGGTGACAGAAGAAAAGCGATGCTTCAGGATGTAGCTACACTAACTGGTGCTCAGTATATTACTGAAGATCTTGGATTAAAGCTTGATAATACTACAATGGAAATGTTGGGTTCTGCCCGTCAGGTTATTGTTACAAAAGACGAGACAACAATCGTTGAAGGCAAAGGTGACAGAAAAGAGCTTGATGCAAGAATCAATCAGATTAAAATGCAGATTGCAGAAACAACGTCTGAGTTTGATAAAGAAAAATTACAGGAAAGACTGGCTAAGTTAGCCGGCGGTGTTGCGGTTATCCAGGTTGGTGCTGCGACAGAAACTGAATTAAAAGAGAAGAAGCACAGAATTGAAGATGCCCTGGCGGCAACTCGTGCAGCTGTTGAAGAGGGTATCGTAGCCGGTGGTGGTACGTGTCTGGCAAATATCGTAAAAACAGTAGCCGAGATTAAGCTAGATGAGCCGGATGCTCAAACAGGTGTTAACCTGGTTGTCAGAGCGATGGAAGAACCCGTACGCCAGATCGCGAGCAACGCTGGTGTAGAAGGTTCAATCGTTGTAGAGAAAGTAAAGCAGTCAGAGAAGGGAATCGGTTACAACGCATTAACCGATAAGTATGAAGATATGATCGCTGCCGGTATCGTTGACCCGGCGAAGGTTACACGCTCAGCGTTACAAAACGCAGCAAGTATTGCATCAATGGTCCTTACAACAGAAAGCGTTATAGCAGATGATCCAGAGCACAAAGAAGACATGGGTGGTGGCGGAATGCCACCAGGCATGGGTGGAATGGGCGGCATGATGTAAGTCGGCCCTTAAAAGCCAGTAGCAAAAAATAGTAAAGTCCGCTTGCAGGTTTAATATCCTGTGAGCGGACTTTTTTTAATAATAGGGTCAGGCTTTGGATTGTCAGATTCTCAATAAAATCTCTTAATAATAAGCAAAAGGAACAGAATTAGCAGATCGGTCGATGTTTTATTATTCGATTAATTCAGAACTCAAAAGTTCAATCTTATTAATCGAACTTTTTATATCTTTCAAATTAAAATTTTGTTTTTCACTGGTTTTATAAATTTCTTCTATACTGGCTGCTTGCTCTTCTGTTACAGCAGACATGTCCTCAAGATCATCT
>SKKY01000010.1 GCA_007123515.1 Clostridia bacterium | reverse complement strand
TCTTCTTTTTTTGCCGGAGCAGGCGGTGCCGATCCAATGTTACCAATAAGAGAAGCGGCCATTTCCTTGGCAAAATCAACAGGGATTACCTGAATCAGTCTGCTATCAATTAATCCTTCTATCTGCATATTAAAAGAAACGATCGCAATTTTAGTTAATGCGGGATCTAAAAATTTAATCCCTTCTTCAGCAATATTGACAATTTCCACATGAGGCGGTGCTATATTTATCGATTTATTAACCAAAGTCGCCATCGAGGTAGCTGCTGAGCCCATCATCTGATTCATTGCTTCGCTGACAGCACTTAAATGCAATTCATTTAATTCTTCTACTTCCGGATTGCCTTCTCCTCCCATCATCAGGTCAGCAATGATGGCTGCATCTAAATTTTTAAGAATCATTACATTGCTGCCGACTAACCCTTCCGTATACTTAACATCAACTACTGTGTGAGGATATCCGTATTCCATCTCAAAGTTTTTCACACTTATAATCGAGACAGTCGGGACGGTAATGGATACTTTTTTTCCGAGAAGAGTCGAAAGTGTGGTCGAGGCTGTTCCAAGCGTTATGTTAGATACTTCTCCAACGGCATCTTTTTCAATATCTGTAAGGGTTTCATCAGAATTTTCCTCTTCAGGCACATCCATGTCAACATCATCACTGCCTTTTAATAAAGCATCTATCTCAGCTTGTGATAAAATTCCATCGCTCATTCTTCTTCCTCCTCTTCATTATTATCTAAAATGGGTCTGGTAATCTGCGCTCCTATAGATTTTCCCACCAAACCAAGTTTCCCTTTAAATTTCTTTTTTCGTTGAACTTTAATATCTATTTCATCTTCTACGTGTTTTTCTAAATTAATCACATCGCCAACTCTAAAATCAAGCAGATCTTTTATGGTAATAAATGTCTCTCCTAAGACGGCAGATACATCCATTCTCGTTTCTTTTACTTTCCTGTTTAAACTGCTGACAATTTCATCGGTCTGCGATTTAGTTTCTGCACCATACCAATATTTGGCATTTAACTTATTAGCAATCGGTTCAAGTGAAAAACAAGGAATACAAATATTCATAAAACCTTCCAGTTCTTCATCTAACTGCATATTAAGTGTGACCAAAATCACCATCTCAGTGGGTGATACTACCTGGCTGAAGGTAGGATTAGTTTCAAGTGATTCAAAAATCGGATTAACAAGTATAATATTTTCCCAGGATTCTCTTAGGTGATCCAGCATTTCTTTCATCAATCTGCTAACCACAATTTCTTCTATATCAGTTAAGGGCCTGGGCTTAAAGTTTGTGATTCCGGGCCCGCCAAACAGCTTATCAATAATATAAAAAACCAGTTGCGGATTAAATTCGAGTACGGATTTTCCTTCCAGAGGCTGCATATTAAAGATATTAATGATCGTCGGGTTTGGAACAGAACGAATGAATTCGTCATATGTAAGCTGTTCCACTGAGGCTACTTTAACATTAACTCTCGATCGTAATTTACCGGATAACATTGTGGATACCAGTCTGGAGAAATTTTCATACACAAACTGAATGGTTTTTAACTGATCCTTGGAAAATTTGTTAGGTCTTTTAAAATCATAGATAGAGATTTTTTTGTCGGATTCTTTTTCTTTCATCTCCTCTGCATCTACAGCACCGGTTTGCAATGCATTTAACAGAGAATCTATTTCTTCTTGAGAAAGAATGTCTGCCATGGTTCCACCTCTCTATCGTATACTAAAATTATTATTGCCAGACGAATACCTCAAAGAATATATTCGTAATTTCACCATCATCAAGAATTTGATTTAAAGCATTTCTAAGCTGAGCTCCAATCCTGTCTCTAGATCCGGGAACTTCAAGGTCATCAAGGGTTTGAGAGCCAAGCACTGAATTCACAGTATGATCAACCATTGGTGACTTCCTTTCAATCTCGGACAAGACACGTTTATGATCAACTTCTGCGGCAAATTTAACTCGCAAAAATCTCCGACCGCCGGCTTCCAGCAAATTCACTGTATATTCTTTCGACATATAAACAGGACCTATTTCCGTGCCATCATCCGATGTTCCTCCTGAAAGCAGACTTGATATAATAAAAAAGCCAGCTACCAAAATCACCAGGATAAAAAAAATACCACCGATAATCAATAACTTATTCGTTCCTTTTTTTTCCTTTTTTTCTTCTACTACATTTTCTTCCATGCTATAATACCTCATTTTAAACTAATTTCTAATTTAAAACTACCCTTTCTTCAGTATAGGCCAAATCTCCCCGTAATATAATGATGTCAACTCTGCGGTTATTCTGTCGCGTCTCGGGTGTTTGGTTAGAAGCTATCGGATAATACTCCCCATAAATTCCTCCTGAGATCCTAAATGGATCCACTCCGCCTGATTCTATCAGATATCGTAAAACATTTGTAGCACGATCTGCAGAAAGTTCCCAATTCGTCTGATGAAACCTCTGGTCTGTCGGAACGTTATCGGTATGACCCTCAACCCGCAGATAGCGATCCACATCACGAAGGGTATTAGACAGATCGTTTAGAACATCCAGGCCCTCAGGCTGAATAACGGCCCGGCCACTTTCAAAAAGCAAGCTATCTTTTAATCTGATTAACACACCTCTTTCATCAAGCCTTACCGTTAGCTGCTCCTGTTCAATTTCATCCTGCATTTCTTCCTGCAGCTTTTGTACAATTTCAACTAATTCTTCTAAATCTTCTAACTCAGAAAAACTAAGAGATGTCAGAATGGTATCACTGATCGCTTCATCATCGGCACCATCATTAATAAATTCGAGTTCATTTAATGTTTCGCCTCCATCGAGTACACCGATCGAACCTTGTAAGGACGAGACTACCTGCTTCCATTTGACATAATCCATAGTGGAATAGGCAAATAAAAGGATAAAGAAACACAACACAAGTGTGATCATATCTCCATAAGTTACCATCCATAAAGGTGCACCTTTCGATGTTTTTTCTACTTTTTTCTTTCTAGGCATAATTATTCATCCTCATCATCTTTATCAAAAGTTCGTCTTGACGTCGGACTTAAAAACGCTTTCATTTTTTCAGCAACAATTCTAGGGTTCTCTCCTGCCTGAATAGAAAGGATTCCCTCAATTACTAATTGTTTATTCAATATTTCATCAGCACTTCTTAATTTTAACTTACCTGCAAGCGGTATGAAGAATAAATTGGCCATAAAAGAACCATACAGTGTTGTAATCAGTGCAGTAGCCATACCCGGTCCGATTGATTCCGGATCATCAAGGCTTCCAAGCATTAAAATCAGACCAATCAATGTTCCAATCATTCCAAATGCCGGCGCATAAGCTCCCATGTTTTCAAAAAGAGACGCTCCTGTCCGGTGACGCTCCTCCAAAAAGCTTAACTCTGTCTCCAGAATTTCCCTGACAAGTTCAGCATCGGTTCCATCTACTATTAATTCGACACCTTTTTTCATAAAATCGTCATCAAGCAATTCTGCTTCTGCTTCTAAAGCAAGCAAACCTTCACGCCTGGCTTTTTCAGCAAATTTGACAATGTTATCAATGACATCCTTAGGCTCTTCGTGTTTGCTGTTTAACAAAGCCACATTGGCCACTTTTACAGACCCAACAACCTGTGATAAATTAAAATTAATAAGCGTCGCTGATATCGTTCCGCCTAATACGATGAGAATAGATGAAGTACTAACAAACGATCCCAGTGAACCCTGTAAGGCTATGGATCCGATAATAAGTACTAATCCCAATATAATTCCTGATAAAGTAGCTAAATCCATCCTTGGCACTCCCTTTATTTATTTTAAAACAACCCTTGGTTTCTCCGAAACCTCTTTTCTAAACGCAATAATCTTTTCAACTACTTCGTTCACACTTTCTTTGACCGTAATCTTTTTGCCTGTAATCATAGTAATCATGGTATCTGGTGTTTCTTCAATAGTTTCAATTAAATCACTGTTAATAAAAAAAGATTTCCCCTGAAACTTTGTAAGTTCTATCATACTTTGCCCCACCTTTATTATACAGGGGGCTTAACGCCCCCCGCTATTTTTTTAGTTACCTCTTAAGATTAACAAGTTCTTGTAATAATTCATCAGATGTCGTAATGATTCTTGAGTTCGCCTGGAAACCTCTTTGAGTGATAATCATATCCACAAATTCCTGCGACAAGTCGACATTAGACATTTCCAGTGATTCTGGCTTAACATTTCCTCTTCCGCCAGATCCCGGGCTTCCGATTTCAGGCGTTCCGGAGTTTCTTGATTCCGTAAAGAGCGTCTCGCCAACTTTATTAAGACCACTATTATTACTGAAAGTAGCAATCGCTACCTGCGCTAACTCTAGGTTCTCACCATTTGAAAATGTTCCGATAACCTGACCGGTCTGATTCACACTAACCCTTTGTAAACTACCAGGTTCGAAACCATTTTGCAATAAGGACAAAGTACTGTTATCGTTAGCCACCTGAATCATGTTATTCAGATCCACTTTGATGTTTAAAGGATCAAGACCAGAATCGTCTGGAAAATCGTGAGCGATTTCAAATTCAGCACTACTTTCTTCAATCTGACCATTTGGTTTAAAAACTATCGGTCTTGTATAAGATCCGCCAGGACCAGCGGCTATTACATCACCATCAATGGCATACGTAGCACTCCATTCGTTGGCGTCTGTTTTTACATACGTGACCGCAAAGTCATGCGAACCACCCTGATTATCATAGATCTTCATTGAGGTTTGGTATTGCGAATTGGTGTAGTTGACCTCTACTGGATCTGTACTGGTGACATCTGCAAAATCACCTAAAACTCCGCTGATTGTTAATCTTCCAGATGCCGGATCCAGTGACCAGTCATTGGGATTCTCTATTAAGTTCTGATAAGTAATCGTATTCGTTCCATCTGTAATTAAAAAATCCTCATCAAAGACAACCCCTTCTCCAATGTTAATCACTACCGGATTATTATCCGCATCGGCAAGGCTTGTTCCTGTAGCCGTTGGAGATGTATAGGTTTTTGTATCCTCAATAATCGGTGAACGACTGTCTAAGTTAAGGGCGATCGCTGCTTCGGTTGTTGCCTGCATGA
>SKKY01000020.1 GCA_007123515.1 Clostridia bacterium | reverse complement strand
TTCCGGACTGCTTCCGCAGCAGGAACCAAAAAAAGTCACTCCCAACGAGAAGTAGGGTTCCATTTCCCTGATAAAAGCTTTCGCATCCAGCGGAAAGTAGACTTCTCCGTCTCTTAATTCCGGCATCCCGGCATTTGGCTGCACTAATAAAGGAAGAAGGCTGATTTCGCGGTAGGTTTTAAGAACCGATAACAGCTCTTTTGGTCCGCCGGAGCAGTTTGCCCCGATAGCATACACACCCAAAGCCTCAAGAACGGCCGCCGCCGCATCGGGAGAGACTCCGGTTAATGTTTTTCCGTTTTCAAAAGTCAGCGATGCGATAACGGGCAGTTCACAAACATCTTTCGCGGCAATAATGCCTGCACGCAGTTCTCCAAGATCATTAAACGTCTCAAACAGCAACAGATCTGCGCCTCCTGCGACAAGGGCTTCTATTTGTTCTTTATATACCTCGTAGGCTTCTTTAAAGCTCATTTGTCCCAGCGGTCTTAAAAAATATCCGGTCGGACCGATTGAGCCGACAACCTTAGCCTTGTTCCCGGCTGCTTTTTTAGCAATCTCAGCTGCTTTTTTGTTAAAAACATATACCTGATCCGCCAATCCATATTCCTCAAGCTTTAACCGGTTACCACCAAAGGTATTCGTGCTAATCATATCGGCACCGGCATCAGCATATAGCTTATGAACCGCGTAGACGGCTTCAGGCTGATGTATATTCATTTCTTCAGGACAGGCTCCCGCTGACAGCCCGTGCGATTGCAGCATAGTACCGAGTCCGCCATCAAAAACATAATAGCTTTGCTTTTCCATGATAAAACCCTTTCTGTTATATAGTAATTCTGATTTTTATGCATGAATTATAACACATATTGAAAAATCATGCTAATCCTTTGCTTAACTTCTCAAGGGCTGCTATGGCTTCTGCCGGAAACTCTTCTTTTTCAAGAAATGCGATTCTTTCCTTTAGACGCGAAACAAAGTAGCTCTTGTAACTGGCATCCGAAAAATCAGGCTGATACCCTAAAATTTCTAAAATTTCAAAACCCTCACACTCTTTCCATGGTACAAAATGAGCTTCCTGCGCAATAATCTGTTCCGTCACCGAGATCGTTAATTCTTTAGAGATCTCTCTGCCCATAAAGTATCCGGTGTTAAAAATATATGACTCGATCTTGCGCTCTTCAATCAGCTTTTTAAAACGATGGTAGTCATTAACCGCCGGATAGGTTCTAAACGGATTGCCAAAAGGCTGAATGCTTAGCGGTTCACTTTCTTTAAGTAAATCACTGTCGCTTTTTGTAATGTTGATGTTCGACAGCGTGCCGGCAAAGCTTAAGGCCAAAATGGGATCCGTCACTTTTATTACCGGAGGAAGCACGGGATCTTTAATAATCCAGAAAATCTCCGATGGCGCTTCTTTCATATGGAAAACCCGGTTCTTACAAGCTTTTTCTGATAAAAGCACCCGCCCGTTTTCATTTCTGAGGTCTCCGGCCACTATCATTTTTTCCCCGAGATGATTTACGATCACACCCTGATTCTGGGCCGAGAGCAAATGAGCAAAGCGCGGCTCAGAAAGATCACAATCATCCGTTTTTTCAAAATATCCCCGTTCCATACTGATGGCGTCACCATAATTAGCGGAAATGATCAGCGCATCATCATGTAACACTGTCTCCTCATAACCCTCTGTATGCTTATGATTAGTCAGAACCGATTTCCCGGACCCGGTCAGCCCAATAAAAAGCACGGTCTTAGAAGGGTCTTTATCTTTTTGATAACGTTTTTGCCCACCGTGAACAGGAATAAAGTCTCTTCTTTCTGCAATAGCCCAGGCCAGACTAAGTGTCCCTTTTTTATACTCCACAAAGGTATTCAGTCCCAGGATCGCTCCACAGTTTCCTTCCCCTTCAAATAACGACAAGCCTATAGGATAGGCAGGATCAAGATAGTCCGGGATGGCTAGCAGGTAAATGTCTCCTTCATCCTTAAAGGGCATTGATTTCAGATACTCTTCTTCAGAATCGGCAGTCACCGGCTCAAAATTTAGTAACCACTGATACAACAATGATTCCCAGCCCTCCGGAACTAAGAGATGTGCCTTCACCATAAAATCATGATGCGTTCCTACATAGGCGCTGGCATGATAGTAGCGCCTGTCGCGCTCAAGAAATAGAGCCTGCCTTACATCGCCCACATAATTTTCATAATCAAGCGCATTTCGATTAAGATTTTTTCTGGCCTTTGGCGTCCGGCCCGTGATCCTTCCGTCATTAAACACAAGTACTTTGCTTCCCGGATCTAATCCGATGCTTTCCGGATCATTAATTTCATAATCGCTCACAATCGTTCCTGAAGCTTCTTTTGCTAACTCATATGCCTGCTGCATAGAATCGATCCTGGTCACATTATTTCCATAAAAGGCTGTTTCCACAACCATTCTGCATGGAGAAAAGTTAGGATGTTCCTTATTAATTTGTAATGGATGGTATCTTTCTGTTGTAGCCATCTGCATCCCCCACTTAATTTAAGTATCGACTTATCTAACTAATCTGATTATAATATAGATTCACAATAGATAACAGTTTTTTAGAAAGGTATGAATAACATTGAAGGATTACGATCTGATCGATATAGAATCTAAAATTTACAGCGATTTATCAGACTCGTGCATTATGGATCAGGAAGCGACTGATTTCATTGATAAAAACCTTGAACAGGCTCCGGAGTTTGGAGAAGAGACTATCAGCGAGATTTATGAGAACCTGACTCTATTTACAGATACAATAACGAGCCATCCGGAACAGGATTCGGCAGAATTTTTAAAGCATGTCCAATCTGTCATTAAAAATGTGAACCTGATGTCGATTAAAGAGGGTTACTACAACTCTTTTTTGGCCCGTTTTACTTATGTCTTTACTTTTAAATCCGGGAAAATGCTTTCCCGGCATCAAAAAAATCTGCAGCAGCTTGAAAAATTTCACGCCGGTATCTTTGATGCCCGGGCAAATGTGCAGACACTCTTTTTATCGATGCATGCTTTTTTAACCTCGTATATTCATCTGCTTGAAAAAGTGGATAGAAAAATTGTGCTTGGAAAATGCATTATCGAAAAACTTCGGAACGAAAAAAAGCAGAAGGATAAAGTTTCCGCTAAAACAGTAATGAAACAACGTGTTTTTGCACTGGAGCTTGAAAAAAACATTCCGATGCAGATTATTACCGGACTACATGTAATCGAAGGGCTTTACAATGAGTACTTCACCATTTTTGATGAGCAATTGTATCCGAATTTTACGCAGTTTGTGCAAAAGTACCGTCAAAATATCTGCGCCCGGCTTCAGCAGATGAAAAATCCAAAACTAAAAGAACATCTCCGGGCCTTTGAGGAACAGGAACTAGAAGAATTGTTCTCTTTTTACCATCAAATTCTTTCCGCCTTATCTTCGCTGATTATTATCGATGAGGATCTAAAAGAAAAGATCTCTGATATGCAGGAACAAGTAAACTATTTAAATAAATAGCAATAATAAAGCGCCTTTGAGTATGATCGGTTATCCATCCTCAAAGGCGCTTCTTTTTATTTCAGCATTCTTAGTATTTTGTAACGATGAGCCCTCCGCGATTATCCGATTCCACCTTTAGCTGATCTTTTGGGTATTGCACCAAATCAATAAACCAGGCTTCCGGGTCAACGTAATGAACTCTTTGTGAATCATACTCAAGATAGGTTTCTGTATCTAACTTTTCCATATATTCTTCGAGAGTAAGATCATACTCCTTGATGATTTGTGAATGAGGCTTTCCTACATAACGGAAGTGCCAGGGTTCATAAATAATCTTTGTAATCTCTGTTTTGTCTTTAGGATACCGGAGAATAAAGCCATATTCATGAGCGTTATCTGTAAGCCATTGACCATCAATCGTGTCGGAAAAAATTTCCGTCAGGGGGCGATTTTGTCTGAGTAGTTCCTGTGTAGTAAAATCTATCGCCAGACCTGTTTGATGTTCACTTGTCCCCGGAATCGCATTAACCTCCGAGGCTTTCTTATATGCGTCCTCAAAGGATAAACCTAATTGCGATCTGTATCGTTGCACACGATTAGTAAAAAGGCGTTCCTGATGTTCATAACTTCTGTATGTTGATATGTTAATAAAGACCCGGCCGGTCTGAGAATAAAAGTCTTTCCCCATCTCCTCCAGCATTTCTAAAGCCTCTTTATCAAATTGCATCCCATTATGATAGTTATTTACAAACCGGCTGCTAAGCGGGGTAAGGGATGATATATATTCTGCGTCTATTGGGTATTCCTGATTGACAAGAAAAACATGTCCGATAATCTCTCCGCTATGAACATCTGCCGTAGTAAGGTCGGATGGTTCAGGGGCCTCCACAGAAGATAATTCAATGATTTGGCCATCAATGTTAAGATTCAAATTACCGGCATTTGTCAGCGCTTCTTTTTTCAGATACGAAGACTCCTCTAAGACGCTAAGCAGCTGATGGTCATCGAACAGACCTGGAAAAACCATATGCAGCAACCCAACAGGAATCAGGTGCTCTGCGTTATTTGTTTTTTCCAGCTTCAGATACTTATCAGCCAGAGTGACATTATAGGTCGGCACGTCATTGCGATCTGCCACCTCTTCTGAAGTTAAGACATAGTCTTCGATTTTTTCCGGGCTGCATCCTGAAAAAACCAGTAAAGACATCATGATCATCAATACTAAAAACCCATTTCTTCTTATTTTTTTCATTTATTGCCTTTCTCTCCAGCGAGGGATTAATGGCAGCTTTTCATATTCATCTTTAATAATGCCGAGAATATGAAGATCTTCGTATTGTCCATCAACAAACCGGTGCTTTCTTAGTTTGCCTTCAGGAACAAATCCAAAGCTTAGGGCTGATTGTAATCCCAGCTTATTATTATCAAGAATTTTTAAATAGGCTTTTTCAAAATTAAGCTGGTAAAAAACAATATCCAGAAGCGCTATCATAAGATCTACGCCATATCCGGCCAGGCGCTTTTCCTTTTCACCAATGCCAAGCACCAGTTCTGCATTTCCGTTTTGCCTGTCAATATATCGCAGACAACCAACGCCAATTGGAATGCTCTCTTTTTTTGTCTTTACCAGGTAGTAAACTTTTTCAGTCAAAGGGTTTTCCAGACTTCCGCTTTCTCTGATATCTTCAAGAATGTTTTCAATCGAAACACTCGTATAGGCATCATAGGAACGTCTGAAGTCTCTGTCTAAATACCATTTTTGCAATATTGTTGCATCTTTTTCTTCCATTTCCTGTAAGACTACATACTTACCTTTTATCATCCTGAGACCTCCTTATCGAAAACAGGCGTTAAAACCTTGCCAGATACTGGTCAAGTTCCCACTGATGAACCTGTTCATTAAAACGCTGTATCTCTATTTCTTTGGCTTCTATAAAGAGCTCGGCCACATGCTGGCCTAAGGCCTCTTTAATAAAGTCATCTTTTTTAAGCTCTTCTATCGCCTCTTTTAAAGACATGGGAAGACTTTCTATCCCGGCTTTTTCTCTTGCTTGACTGTCCATTTCATAAATGTTCTGATTGACTGGCTCCGGCGGCATAATCTTTTCTTCAATGCCTTTTAATCCGGCCTGCAAACATAAGGCAGAAGCAAAGTAAGGGTTACATGCAGGATCCGGGCTTCGTAATTCAATTCTGGTTGATGCTCCGCGCTTAGAAGGAATTCTGATCAACGGAGAACGGTTACCGGTGGACCAGGCGATGTTAATCGGAGCCTCATAGCCGGGAACCAAACGCTTATAGGAATTAATCGTCGGGTTAGTCACTGCGGTAATGGCCTTAATATGTTTAATTACTCCTCCCATGAAATAGAGCGCTTCCCGAGACAATTCAAAAGGACTCTTAGGATCATAAAACACATTCCTGCCGTCTAAATTGGATAGTGACATATTCGTATGCATTCCGGATCCGGCTACCCCAAATATCGGCTTAGGCATAAACGTAGCATGAAGACCATGTCTTTGCGCTATGTTTCTGACAACGTACTTAAATGTCATGATATTATCTGCCGAAGTGATTGCCTCGTTATACTTAAAACCAATCTCATGTTGCCCGGGTGCCACTTCATGATGCGACGCTTCTGTTTCAAAGCCCATCTTCTCCAGATTAAGCACCATGTCTCTTCTGGCATTTTCTCCGAGATCAATCGGAGTTAAATCAAAATATCCGGCTTTATCATGAGTGATGGTCGTTGGAACACCTTCATTATCCGTATGGAAAAGGAAAAACTCGCATTCGGCTCCGACATTCATTAAGTACCCCATATCGGCTGCTTTTTGAGTGGCTCTTTTTAACACATACCTCGGGTCACCTTCAAAAGGCTTATTGTCATGATCATAGATATCACAAATCAGTCTGGCTTCGGCTCCCTCATGACCCATCCATGGGAAAATAAGGAAGGTATTAGGATCCGGACGAAGATACATATCGGATTCTTCAATCCGTACATATCCTTCAATCGAAGAACCGTCAAACATCAGTTCACCATCAAGCGCTTTTTCAAGTTGCTTAACCGTAATGGCAACATTTTTTAAAGTTCCAAACATATCTGTAAATTGAAGCCTTACAAATTCCACACCATATTCTTCTGACAATCTCAGTACATCTTCATTTGTTAACGTACTCAAAAACCTCACTCCAATTCTATTTTATTTTTATCATGAATTTGATTTCATTAAAGACAAGTGATCAATAATTTTATCGGCAACCCTACGCAGGGACACTCGTTTATTCATGCTTATACTCCTTATTTTCTGATAGGCCTGATCCTCACTGATGCCATCTTTTTCCATCAGCAATCGTTTTGCCTGATCAATGACCTTACGATCAGAAAGCTTTTGACGCAGAGAACTAACTTCATCCCGAAGCTGACTATTTATTTTATACTGTCGGACAGCCATTTTTATCGTTGTATAGAGTTGTTCTGAAACAATCGGCAAGGTTAGTAATCCGTATACTGATCCGGGCAATTCCTTGAACGTATGAAATGCCTGAGTTCCCGTCAGAATAACCGGTCCGAGGTTTTCATAATCAATCATATCACAGAACTGATGATAGCTCATTTTTCTAAGGTCTGAATCGATGATGGTAAGATGCACTTCCTTACTCCTTAAAATCCTCAGTGCAGAAAAAGGATCGTCGGTCATTCCGACAACATGAAAACCATTGTTTGCCAGAGCTTTTTGTATTTTAGCACCTTTTTCTTTATCCTGCATCAGCACAAGGATCTTCTCATTGAGCAACCGATTCACCCACCTTATTCTCTAACAGTATCATTTTATCAATTATTATGCACAAAAAAAAGAGCATTTATGTAAAATGCTCTCTGCGATCGTTTTTAATTATCAGAACTAGAATGTAAAACTGGTTGGCTGTCCATCTTTTGTTACAGTTAACATCACATTATCTGTTACAATATCCGAATAGCAAAACGATACTCGTCTTTCTGATTCTCTTTCCTTAATCTTTACGATAAAAATATTTGGATAGGTGCTTTCTAGAACCCCCGTACGCTCCACAACCTTTTTTCTGCCTTTGTTTGCTCTCAGCTGTATGGATGTTCCTACATAGGGCTGTAAATTTTCCTTAATTTCTGTTAAGACCTCTTTAGTCAAAGACATAACATCACCCTTTTCAATTTTATAAATCTATTATATAACAGGATTGATGATGTGTCAAATCAAAAGAAAATATTATACCCCCGTTTATTTTAGCTGTCAATATATTAATTTAATTTTATATTATTGTTACTTTTCTGACAGGAGGTCCGATAATTGAACAAAAAACGCAATGGATAGTTCCTCTCCGCGTGCCTTAACCCCATACCCTGCCTCATCTAGAGCTTTTTTTACTACTTCCATGTCAAGGTCTAATGATTTTATGGCGTTTAAAAATGTTTTCCTGCGCTGAGAAAATGCTGCCCTGACAATTTTTTTAAATAATGCTTCATCTTTAGCAAAATAAGGCCTTTCGTCATGCCTTTCAAACATAATGATAGCAGAATCAACATCTGGTTCCGGCGAAAACATCTTTTTAGACACCGTAAAAAGGTACGATATATCGGCCTGGTAGCCGGCCGTAACGGTCAGCGCACCATAATCCTTGGTTCCGGGACTAGCCTGCAGTCTTTGTCCGACTTCTTTTTGAACCATAACAATAATCTTCGACAAAGACTGGCTGTTTTCAAGCGCATGAAAAAGCAGAGGTGTTGTAATATAGTATGGCAGATTGGCCACCATTACATATCGTTTTGCCTCAGGATAATGTTCTCTTAGAATCTGATCAAAATCAGCCTTTAACGCATCTTCATTTACCACCGTCACATTCGGATACTCCGAAAGCTGCTCTTCAAGGATCGGGATCAATGTACGGTCAATTTCAATGGCTAAGACCTTTCCTGCCCTTTTTGCAAGAACTTTTGTCAGGGTGCCGGCACCAGGGCCGATTTCAAGCACCACGTCGTCTTCGCCAAGCATAGCCGCATCAGCGATTCTTTCAAGGAGATTCATATCGGTAATAAAGTTCTGACCAAATCGCTTTTTAAAAGTGAAGTTGTGTTTTTTTAATAACTCACTGGTTTTCATAATGATCCAACCATTCTTTAATTTTATTCTCTAATTCTTGTCTGGGAACGGCAAAGGCATTAATTTTTTTTAAAAACTGCTTGCTGTTAGCATGACCGATTCCAAAGTGATCCGTAAGGTATTGCCTAAGCTTTGAGGAATAGGGTTGCCCCGATAAACCGTAAAAGGTCATGTCTCGCAGGGTATAAGGGTCTTTATCTACCTTTTGGGTACATTTAGCCTGTCGCAGCGCCTCTCTGATGGCTTCGGCAGAGGCATGTTCGATTCCGAATTTTCCGGTTCTGGGGTGTCTGGCATCTTCTTGCTTCAAAAATGCTTCTTTTGCCTCCGGAGCCAGAGCCTTGACCATTTTGCGGATTTTATCTCCGGGAAAATCCGGATCCGTAAAGATAATAATTCCCTGTTTTTTAGCTGCTGTTTGTATGGTTTCTGCAATCTGGTCATTAAGACCCAGACCGCTGGTTGTTATGCATTCTGCTTCCACCGCATCATTGATGGCTCGAACATCATCCCGGCCTTCAACAACGATAATCTCTTTAATTTTCAATGGAAAATAGCTCCTTACCGTTTTTCATAGTTTGTTCAGCCACTTCAGTTACCGAAAGGCCTTTAATTTCTGCAATTTTTTCCGCTACGTATTTAACCTTTGTCGGATCATTGCGTTTTCCCCGGAAAGGATGGGGTGTCAGATACGGCGAATCGGTTTCTAAGAGCAGATGCTCCAGCGGAATCTCTTTGACAATCTGCACTAGCTTTTTAGCATTCTGAAAGGTAATCACCCCGCCAACGGACACATGGAATCCTTCTTTAATGACTTCTTGAGCCATTTCCAAGCTCCCGGAAAAAGCATGAAAGACTCCTCCATTAACGCCGGCCTTTTCTTTTTTTACAATCTCCAGGATATCACCATGAGCATCCCTGTCATGAATGATTAACGGCATCCGCAGCTCTTTTGCCAGATGGATTTGGTTGATAAACACTTTTTTCTGATGGTCCCTTGGCGCTCTGTCCCAATAGTAGTCAAGACCTGTCTCGCCGATGGCAACGACCTTAGGCTCTTTCGTATAGTCATAGAGCATCTCATAGTAACTATCATCCTGCGCTTCGAGACTGTCGCTCGGGTGAAGCCCCACCGATGAATACACGAAATCATAGGCCTTTGAAATAGCCAGGCTATCTGTAATATGCTGACGGTTAAAGCCAACATTTAAGATAAGCGATGTATCAGACTCTCTGATCGACTCCATAACATCCTTAAAATCTTCTTTGAACTTTTTATCTTCTAAATGTGTATGCGTATCAAAAAACAATGGTAACACCTCTATTATATTAAGTAAATGCGCCGGAAAACATCCGGCGCAAGGGTTTTTGCTAGTTAACAATCGTGGCGGAAGGGAATTCTTTACTTAAAGAAATCACTTCAAGATCGGCATCCTTTTCTAATGAGGCTGCCAGAATCATACCCTGTGACATTATGCCCCTTATTTTAGCCGGCTTCAGGTTAGCAACAAGGATCACATTTTTACCCACCAGCTGATCGGTCTCATAAAAAGCAGCCACTCCGGATACCACTGTTCTGGTTTCTGAACCAAGTTCTACTTCCAGCTTTAGTAATTTGTCTGCTTTTTCCACTTTTTCTGCCTTCGTTATTTTTACCACACGCAGATCAAGTTTTGCAAAATCATCATAGCTGATATCTTCCTTTAAAGTAACCGTTTCCGGTTCTTCTTCGGGAATGTCTAACGTTTTTAAATCAATTCTCGGGAAAAGGGTTCCGCCTTTAATGAGCTTTGTTCCCGGTTCCAGCGCACCCCAGACTGAAGCATCCTGCCATTTGGCATTTATAAAGTCATAGGGAATTTGCTCTTGTACCTTTTTAATAATATTAGGCATCCCCGGCGTAATCATAACCGTAATCACTCTGATCGCTTCCACAAGCTGGTAGAGAACCGTTCCCAGCCTTTCCCGGTCCTCTTCATTTTTAGCAAGAATCCAGGGCGCTGTTTCATCAATGTATTTGTTTGCGCGATTGACCACTTTCCATATCTCGGCAAAGCCACTGCTAAAATCAAGTTTCTCAAAAGCTTCTGTGGTTTTTTGATAAACCTGCTGGGCTGTCTTTTGCAGATCTGCATCAATCTCTGTTGTTTGTACCGGTGCCGGCAACTCTCCGTCAAAATATTTATGAACCATCGCTACGGTTCTTGAAACCAAATTACCATAATCGTTGGCTAAATCTACATTATAGCGGGTGACAAGTGCTTCTTCTGAATAAATACCGTCCTGACCGGCAGGGATCTCGCGTAGCAGGAAGTAGCGGATCACATCCGCGCCATATTTATCTATTAAAATCTTGGGGTCTACTACATTGCCTTTGGATTTCGACATTTTACCACTGTCCAACAATAGCCATCCATGACCATACACCTTTTTGGGCAACTCTATCTCGGCGGCCATCAGGATAATCGGCCAGATAATGGTATGAAAACGAACAATATCTTTGCCGACAAGATGAACATCTGCAGGCCAGAAGGTATCAAAACGTTCATGATCTTTTTGACCATACCCCAAAGCAGAAATGTAGTTGGTTAAGGCATCAAACCAAACATAAATGACATGTCCTTCTTCAATCGGAACCGGAATTCCCCAGGAAAAAGTCGTTCTTGATACACAAAGATCCTCCAGACCCTGTTTTATAAAGTTAACCATCTCATTTTTTCTCGACTGAGGCTGAATGAAATCCGGATTTTCTTCAATA
Organism: Clostridia bacterium; assembly: GCA_007123515.1. Lineage (GTDB taxonomy): Bacteria > Bacillota > Peptococcia > Peptococcales > SKKY01 > SKKY01. The sequence goes on along the minus strand of SKKY01000020.1, from coordinate 5,360 downwards.
TAGGTTAAGAGCGCTTTTTCATATTTAGACATTTTAAAGAAATAGCTCTCTTCTTTAATCGTTTCCACTTCACGCCCGCAGTCAGGGCATTTTCCTTCATCAAGCTGTCTTTCCGTAAAGAATGTTTCGCAAGGCGTACAATATTTGCCTTCATATACAGACTTATAGATGTCGCCCTTATCATAGATTTTCTTAAAAATATAGTGAACCGTTTCCTTGTGGCGATCCTCTGTCGTTCTGATAAAATCATCGTAGGAAATATCCAGCTTTTCCCAAAGATCAACAAAGCCTTCAACGATGTCATCGACATACGGCTTAGGATCCATGTTCTTTTCTTTAGCCGATCTTTCTATTTTTTGACCATGCTCGTCAGATCCAGTAAGAAAAAAGACCTCATAATCATTCATCCTCTTATAGCGACTGGCCGCATCAGCCATTACTGTGGTTAAAGCATGACCCACATGCAAGCTGGCACTCGGATAATAAATCGGTGTAGTGATATAGAACGTTTTTTTCATAAGTAATCGTCTCCCGTTGAATTTCTGTAATTTTCTTATCCCCTATTTTAACATAAATCTCTGATAAAGTTCATTTTTACTTTGACCGGTATAATCGGCCATCATGGCAATCGCTTCTTTTTTGGTAGCTCCTTGCTCTTGAAATCGCTGAAACAAAGCATCCAGATCTTGATCGGTATAAACCGTCGTGTCATTCTCTTTGGCTCCGGAGATGATTAATACCATTTCTCCCTTTAATACACGGCTCTCTGCCTCTTCTAATACTTCTTCAGCACTTCCCTTAATCATCTCTTCATATAGTTTGGAAATCTCCCGAATAACCGCTAATTCGCGCTTAGGCCATTGTTCAGCAATCCAGGCAAGGGTTTTATTTATCCGGTGTGGTGTTTCATAAAAAATGGTGGTGGCTTCATCATTATCTAACCATTCGCTGATTTTCTTTTTTTCTTTATTGTTTTTTGGGAAAAATCCTCTGAAACTAAAGGAAGAACTGTCCATTCCGGAAAAAACCAGCGCTGTAATAAAAGCTGACGGTCCGGGCAAAACGCTGTAGAGAATCTCTTCTTCCTGACAGCGACGGATCAGTTCCATACCCGGATCATTAATACCCGGCATCCCGGCATCACTAAGTAAGACCACCACCTGACCGACCTTCATTTTTTTAATCAGCGCTTCTCCGGCTTCATGCTTATTATGTTCATGATAGGCAAAAAGCTCTTTGCGGATCTGGTAATGCTTGAGAAGTTTACCGGAAACCCTCGTGTCTTCACAGGCAATGGTATCTGCCCCGGCTAAGACCTCAAGCGCCCTTAGCGTCATGTCCCCGAGGTTTCCGATGGGTGTAGCACATAGATACAGAAGTGGTTGTTTTTTTGTTTTAACCATATAGCTCTCTCACTTTCGGGCTGTAACTGCCGTCTTCCTGATAAATAATCAAGGGTGGCATCACCGTCATCTGTCTGGCTGACGACTTAACGGCCTCTGCCATAAATAATTTTGAGCCGCTGTTTGCATTCGGATAAATAAACTGCATCCTGGAAATGCAAAAGCCCTCTGCTTTTAAATGCATGGAAATTTCAACGAATCTTTCACTGCGATGAATAAAAACGAACCTGCCTTTTTGATGCAAGCATTGCGAAGCCTTTTTAATGATGGTCTGAAAATCAATCATCAGTTCATGTTTAGCCAGCGCAATTTCCGTATTCTTACTAATTTTTCCTTCTTTTTTCTTAAAAAAGGGAGGATTGGTAATAACCAGGTCATAGCGACCGGCATATTCCTTGCCGATACTTCTGATATCAGCAGTCATAAATGTCATATTATTAAGATAATTTCCCTTGCGGCTTCTTTCGGCCATATCAATGTATTCGGGTTGAATGTCAACCCCGGTAATCCGAATATTCTTATCCCGGTTATTTTTATATAACAAAAAGGGGAGAATTCCTCCCCCCGTTCCTGCATCAAGTATTTGATCCTCATTTTTTACTTCAGTAAATCCTGCTAAAAGGATCGGATCGATGGTAAAGCGGTATCCTTCCTTTTTCTGAAGAATGAACTGATCAAGCAATCCCAGCTGCTCTAAGACCTCATCTTCTTTAATTATAAAATGATCCCGATTCGTCATCCTTTAGTCTGCCTTTTTAATCTTCTAATTTTTTTAAATCCCGTTCATTAATTTTCTCTTGTTTAAGCTTTTCTGCGGCTTTCTTTTCACACTTCCGGTTACATTCTTCATACTGATCATTTTCATATTTCAGACAGCACATCAGTCTTCCACAGATGCCCGATATTTTAGTCGGGTTTAAAGACAAGTTCTGTTGTTTCGCCATCTTAATCGATACCGGTGCAAAATCTGACAAAAAGCTGTGACAGCAAAGAACCCGACCGCAACTGGCAATACCACCAAGCATTTTTGACTCATCCCGGACACCAATCTGACGCAATTCAATCCGTGTATGATAGATCGCTGCTAAATCTTTTACAAGCTCTCTAAAATCAATTCGTCCTTCAGCAGTAAAATAAAAGATTATTTTTGCTCCGTCAAAGGTATACTCCACATCAATCAGCTTCATCGGGAGATCATGGACAAAGATTTTTTCTTTTCCTACTTTAAAAGCCTGCTTTTCATTAGCTTTATTTTCAAGGTACTTTTCTGTATCTTCAGGCGTCGCAATCCTGATTACCTTTTTTAAGGGCTGGGTAATTTCTTCTTCAGTCACCTCTTTGTTTCCGTAAACAACATGGCCATACTCGATGCCTCTGGCCGTTTCAACAATGGCACTTTGGCCGTCTTTTATCTCAAATTCTGCAGGATCAAAATAATATATTTTGCCCGCAGTTTTAAATCTGATTCCTATGACTGTCTGCATATTAACTTCCTTTCAGTATTTTTTTCGAATTAAGCAATACCATTTCCGCGATCAATCGGGAGTTAATATTGCGGATCATCATTTCCTGTGCTTTTATAATTTCCTCTACGATTGCCCTGACCTGCTCTGCAGTTACCCCGTGAAGGTGTTTCTGCATCATATCGGCCTCATTTTTTAGTGCACCCTCTAGTAAATATAAGTAGTACGCTAAAAATCGCTGCAACCGGTTTTTGTCTTTTTCAAAGATCTTTGTTTGGTGCATCATTTCAAAATTATGTTTGGTTCTCATCGTCTCAATTAGTTCCCGGAAACTTTCGACCTCCGACAAAAACTCTTCATCTTCCGTCAGTTGCAATAGCTTAGAAAAGGATCCTTGCGCAAAGGGAAGAACCTCTGTCAATGGTACAATTCCCTCCGGCCTTTGTTGGTAGAGAAGGGTCAATTCTTTATCCGAGAGTTCCTGAAACGCCATCTTCTGAGATCTTGACTGAATGGTTTCAAGAATCTGATGTTCATTTCTGGTAATCAAAAAAAACACCGTATTATCAGATGGTTCTTCCATCACTTTAAGCAAACTGTTCGATGCCTCCGTGGTAAGTAATTCACAGTTATCAATTATAACACATTTGTAATTAGTATTAACATTTTTAAATGATAAATTTGAAGCTAGCTTCCTTACCTGTTCTATCTTTATGCTTCCTTCATGATCAGTAATCTGAAAGAAATCGGGTTGATTATCCCGGATTATCCTCAGACAACTCCCACAGGTTCCGCAGGATTCGATCTGTTCTTTGTCCGGATAAAAGCAATTAACATAGGCAATCACTGCCATGGCCACCTTCTTTTTTCCGATACCCTCCGGCCCACAAAAGAGATAGGCATGACCCATCTTATCATTTCGAATGGCATTTTTTATTCTTTTAATCTGTTTTTGATGCCCGATAATTTCTGCAAAAGACATGGTTTCACCTACAAATATTGATCAACTAAGAGTCCTTTAATTTCATCGATAATTTCAAGTACTCTCAGGTTATTTTCTTGTTCACTCTTTACAACTTCTGTCAGTTCTTCCATCTTTTCATCAATTTTTTGAACCAACATTTGATGCTTGCGATTGCCCATAAAATCCCAGCCGCTCTCTTCTTTTAAGCGGTAGGTTCTTTCATTGGCCTCTTTTAAAAAATCGGTCACCGCATGTTTATATCTTTTTAAATCCGCCAGGCTCCTTGATTTAGCCAACCTTCTGCCATGATCTTCAATCAATGCCAAAAGCCTTTGTATGTCACGTTCTCTTTCTCTTTCCTGCTGTGTATCAAGCGTCTGAATAAAATCCACCTTTGCTACCGCCGTTTCAGACTTGGCAGGACTTTGTAACGGGCTTTTTAAATTCTTATTCTTGAGATCGCCTATTCTCATCTACACCAATCCTTTATTTTGCAGAGCCTCTTTCGTATAGTCCCAGACTGCCTCATGAATTTGTTCGACTGAAAGGGCTGCATTGATCACTTTAATTCGTTCTTTTTCAAAGTCTGCAATTTTTAAAAATCCGGCACGAACTCTTTTTTTAAAAAAATCGGCCTCAAGATCGAGTCTGTCCATCTGTTTATCATGCATCCTTCCAGATGCTGCCTGCGTATCAGTATCAAGCAAAAAAGTAAGATCCGGCTTGATTCCCTGCATCGCAAATTCATTCATTTGATACAATGCCTCAAGAGTAAGCTCACGTGCATAGCCCTGATAGGCTAGCGTGGAATCAAAATAGCGGTCACAGATCACCACCTGATTATTTTGTAATGCCGGTGAAATTGTTTCGCTTACATGCTGGGCCCGACTTGCTGCATATAGCAGAGCTTCTGTTTGCGAACTCATCTCCGTATTTTCAGGATCTAGAATGATCTCTCTAATTTTTTCAGCAATCGGAGTTCCACCTGGCTCCCTGGTTGTAATATAGGAAAGATTAAGCTGCTGTAATTTTTTTTCCAGCTCCATAATCTGTGTGGTTTTTCCGGTACCGTCAAGTCCTTCAAATGTTATAAATAAGCCTTTTCTCATCAGCATCTCCTGGTTTTATTTTATCCTTGGCAAGAAGACTCCCACCTCTTAGCCTTCCATTCTCACGTAGTGAGAGCGAAGGTGGGAGATGAATTGCTTGCATCTCCTATAAGTTTTTTTGAGTGAATCACTAGTTATAGTGCCGGGAAAGTGACATGCCTAAACAAGAACATAAGTTCGATAGTTCAAGGGGGGAGTGTCAATGGAACGCGCTTATAAATTCCGTATAGAACCTACAAAAGCTCAAGTCACTCAAAAGGAAGCCTAACGTTTGTTGCAACCACATGTCAGTGAAGATCCTAAACACTGATGAATATAAATGAACATGTACCGTGGGGCACACGGGAACTAACGCTTGTGGAGATTGTGTAAGACCTCAGCTAATGAGGCGGTAGTCATTGAAACAAGAAGCCCCCACTTC
>SKKY01000055.1 GCA_007123515.1 Clostridia bacterium | reverse complement strand
CTTAGTGAAGCAAGATTGACGACAAAGCGCCCTTCGTATGGAATCTTTGAAAGAAATTTTGTTGTTCTGCGGGAAACAAAGATGCCGTCTGTGATCGTTGAAACAGGTTTCCTGACTAATCAGACTGAAGAGCGGTTATTGATTGATCCGGTGTTTCAGGAGCAAATGGCTCTTGGAATTGCCAATGGAATTGAAAAGTATCTGGAAAGACAATGAATAATTATTGTTTACAAAAGCAAATTATTTTAGTAATATTTCCTGTAAGTAGTTTAAATACTTTCTAACGGTGCCTCTTATGAGGAGAATAGGGAAGACCGGTTAAAATCCGGCGCGGACCCACCACTGTAAGCGAAGACGAATCCCCATTATGCCACTGGAACCATCCGGGAAGGCGGGGAGGAGATTGATGCGCGAGCCAGGAGACCTGCCTTAGAATATCGGTAACTCAGCAAGGGGATTGATTGTTGTTTTATCAAAAATGTCTGAAATTTTTCAGACACAACTGGATGACTTTAAATGGGAAAGTCTCTTAGTATAACTAAGGGACTTTTTTTTATGTCCCGAAATAAAAAAGGAGAGTGAAACATGTTTAGAGAAAGAAAATCTATTCTGATGATAATAATTACCGGACTTATTCTTGTCTTATCTTTATCAGGATGTGGTTCAAACGGAACGAATGATGTATCTGCAGCAGAACTGTACGAAAAAGAGCTGGTCTTGGCCGGACCAAGGGATGTAGCACCAGGTCCGGAGGATGCCTTCTATATGAGCTCTATTCTGTATGTCTGGGAACCTCTTGTTGCGATCGGCCCGGGACAACAACCAACGCCAAAACTGGCAACGGGATGGGAAAGTAATGATGAAAAGACTGAATGGACATTTGATTTGAAACAAGGTGTTACATTCCATGATGGTGTTCCATTTAATGCGGATGCAGTGATGGCTAACTACGAAAGGTACTCAAACATGCATGGTAAAAGATCATCTTTTTATACGTTCCATTTTACCGCTGTCTATCCAAATTTTGAATCGATCGAAAAAACAGGCGAATACCAGGTGAAAATGACATTTAGTGAGCCATTTGCTTTACTACCTTATAATATGGCTAATTTTGGAAGTGCAATGTATAGTCCTGATTCTTTTGATGAGACAACCGACTTTGTAACCATTGCACAGGGGACAGGCCCTTTTAAACTGGTAGAACATGAAAGAAACGAATACGTTTTATTAGAAGCCAACGAGGATTATTATGGAGAAAAAGCGAAGATAAAGAACATTCGAATCAGAATTATTCCTGATCCACAAACAAGATTTTCAGCTTTGCAGGCTGAGGAGATTATGGGAGTGTTAGATTTAGGTTCACTGACTCCGGAACTGACAAAGCAATTATTAGAAGATGATCGTTTTGATTTATCGTATGATAAATCAACCATTTCGCATTATGTATCAACAAACGGAACCAGATTTCCATTTAATGATCCAAGAATGAAAACAGCCTTAAGTCTTGCGATTGATCGTGAATTGCTGGTGAATGAGTTTTATAATGGCTATCCGGAACCGACGATTAATATTTTAAACTATGCTTCTCCTTTTGCAAAAACCATTCAACCCGTTTATGACCTTGAAAGAGCTGAGGAACTCGTTGAAGAAGTGATTGGAGATGAAAATCCTGTTCTGGAAATAATTGTTCCATCATGGGCTCTCGACAGATATCCTTACAAAGAGCAAGCAGAATATATCCAGTCTGTATTAACTGGAATCGGTTTGCAATCTACAATTTCTGTTGTCGATGGGGCGGCTTTCCGTGAGTTGCAATCACAGGGAGAATTTGATATTTCACTTCATATTCAAGGACTGCCGGATTTGAACCCGATGACAATATTTAATCGTTTTATGTATAGTCAAGGGTCAACTAATATCGCTTATAGCCTGGGCTTTTCCAATGAGCGCGTTGATGAATTGCTGGAGTTATTAGCAGTTGAAACTGATCTGGAAAGAATTAAAGAAATGGTGGATGAGTTACAAGACATTTCAGCTGAAGATATTTCAACCCATCCAATGTTCCATGATGTCACATTAGCCCCTCATAATAAGGCGGTTGCCAATTATAATGCTACAGTATATGGTGTGGATTTAACGGGGGTTTCCTGGAGATAAATGATGTATGTCATTCCCTATGTAATTAAAAAGATAGTATCATCCATACCCGTATTGATCGGTGTTTCCATTATTGCCTTCCTTTTAGGCGTGGTCTCCTTAGGAGATCCCGCCAGGGAGGCTTTAAGTGCTGACGGAGTCAGCACTCCCACAATAGAAGAGATAGAGCAGAAACGAATAGAGCTTGGCCTTGATCAGAGCTTACCTCAACAATATCTGAGTTGGATGAAGGATATTCTAAAAGGTGATTTAGGCAGATCGTTTATTACCAATATTCCGATTGCTGAAGAATTTAAAAAAAGATTACCCAGAACGTTTGCTTTATCTTTTTCTGCGTTATTTCTGGTTATTTTTATTTCCATACCTTTAGCTGTTTTGATGGCCGTTAATAAAAATGGATGGTTTGATCACATTGGCCGAATCATGAGTTTACTATTCATTTCCACACCGGGCTTTTTAGCCGCTATTTTATTGATGATGTTTTTTTCAGTTAACCTCCGTTGGCTTCCAACCAGCGGATACGGTACCCTTTTTCACCTTCTCATGCCATCTGTGGTTCTTGCCTTAGGAACCAGTGGAGTCATCATGCGAGTCAACCGGGCAACGATGCTTGAAGTATTGCATAAAAACTATATTATGAATGCTTATGCAAAAGGATTAACCAGCCCGCTGGTTATTTACAGGCATGCTCTTAGAAATTCAATCCTCCCGGTGGTTACTCTGATTGGAAACTATTTTGGCGGAATTTTGGGTGGATCCGCAATTATAGAAACTATTTTTGCGATTCCGGGTGTGGGCAGTTATGCTGTGCAGGGCATTACGAGTATGGATTATCCTGTCATTCAAGCCTATGTATTATTTACAGGAGTCGTATATATTCTTTTTAATCTGTTAATCGATCTTTTGTATATAGTCATAGACCCGAGAATTCGTCTTGGTGGTGAGCTGAAGTGACTAAAACGAATATAGCTAAAATGATTAATTATATAGGTATTATCTTTCTGATTTTGTTAATTTTTATGAGCCTTTTGGCTCCCTGGATTGCTCCGGCGGATCCTTTAAAGGTTGATATGCAAAACCGATTACAAAAGCCTTCATCAGAACACTGGATGGGAACCGATACCATGGGACGGGATGTATTAAGCCGGATTATTTATGGTGGAAGGACATCTATGATATTAGCCGTGGCTGCATCAGCAGGCACAATGATCATCGGACTTTTTTTTGGTACAATCGGAGGTTATTTTGGTGGTTGGCTTGATGAGCTGATACAGGTCTTTGTTAAAATATTTCAAAGTCTCCCAACCTTAAGTTTTATGCTGGCCATTGCCGGAGTGCTTGGGCCGGGATTTAAAAGCATTTTAATTGCTACACTGATTGTCTCATGGGCTGATTTTTCAAGAGTGGTACGTTCAGAAATTTTAAAATTACGTGAGGAAAGTTTCGTTGAAGGAATCCGTGCTCTTGGTGCAAGCCATTGGTACATCATTTCTAAACATGTGATCCCTAATATTATAGGGCCATTTATGGTCCTCTTTACGGCTCAGATTGGAAGAACCATTATTGCCATAGCCTCTCTGAGTTATCTTGGTCTTGGTCTGCAACCGCCGGATCCAGATTGGGGCGTTATGATTTTTGATGCCAAAACACATATAAGAACATCTCCGTATTTAATGTTTTTTCCCGGTCTTTTTATCATCGGTTTTTGCTTTTCAGTAAACCTTTTCGGAGATGCCATTCGTGATTATTTTGATACATCAGAACGAAATTATGAACAATTTCTCTAGAAAGGCTATGTATGATAAAGAAAACAATTGAGATCACTAATCTAAAAGTTGCTTTTTCAACCCGGCAAGGTCAGGTAAAAGCCGTAAACAATATATCCATGACCCTACACAAAGGTCAGGTTATAGCCATGATCGGAGAAACCGGGAGTGGCAAATCTGTGTTTGGCTTGTCTCTGCTGCAGCTGCTTCCTGAAAATGCAAAGCTGTCGGGTGAAGCTGAATATGAGGGAAAAAACCTGTTGCGATTACCCACTTCTGATATTCGTAATATTCGGGGGAAAAAAATAGCGTTGATACCCCAAAACCCGGACACCTCTTTGAATCCCATTATGAAAGTAAAGAAACAGTTAAGAGATGTGATCGATCAGAAAGATAAAAAAACATATATTCATAAAATTATTAATGAACTAAAAAAATACCATTTATATGATCCGGAACGTGTTTCTGATGCCTATCCTTTTCAGTTAAGTGGAGGCATGAAACAGAGAGTGCTTTCGGCATCGGCCACGATGGGTAAGCCAGACCTCATTATAGCCGACGAGCCGACAAAAGGTCTTGATGTAATCATCAGAAACGAAGTATATCAGATTTTTAAAAAAATGATCCAGGATACAGATATAGGTCTGTTGCTGATTACGCATGACCTTATTTTTGCCAACACTATTTCTGACAAAGTGGCTGTGTTATATGCCGGCGAAGTTATAGAGTATGGTGATACAAAGGATTTGTTTAATGAACCTTACCATCCTTATACTAAAGGATTTATTGAGGCACAGCCCTATAAAAATCTGAAACCTATCCCTGGACTGCCTCCAAGTTTGATTCATTTGCCTGAAGGATGCAGTTTTCATCCGAGATGTTCGAAAAAAATGCCGGTTTGCAGTCAGCTAAAACCGGATCTTTATTCCGTTGGCAACAGAAACGTGAGGTGTTTTCTCTATGCTTGAAGTCAGCCATTTGACAGCATCATTTAGCAGCGGTTGGCCGAATCGCAAGAAAATGATTCCGGTTAATAATGTTTCTTTTTCTGTTTTGCAGGGACAAACCACAGGATTAGTCGGAGAAAGCGGATGCGGAAAATCCACGCTGGCTAAATGCATCGCAGGGCTTAAAAAAACAGACAGTGGAGAGATTCGATATGACGGGGTATCTCTTAAAAGACTCAGTTTTAGTGAATGGCTCCCT
>SKKY01000097.1 GCA_007123515.1 Clostridia bacterium | reverse complement strand
GTGATTCACTCAAAAAAACTTATAGGAGGTGCAAGCAATTCATCTCCCACCTTCGCTCTCACTACGTGAGAATGGAAGGCTAAGAGGTGGGAGTCTTCTTGCCAAGGCTGAAATAAAATGATAAGGAGATTCGCTATGCCCTATCCATCTGAATATCAAAGAGCTACTGATCATTTTACAAAATTTTTGACTGATGTTAAAAATGTGTCGGGATTAGGATTGGTTCATCAGTCATACACCACGACCCAGGGGTTTTTCAAGTCTTTAGAAGACGAGTGACATTGAAAGATTCAATCATTTTTGCATCATCTCTTAATGTTGGACTTAGAGCTTTATATATTGCAGATTGGAATCCCGAAGAAAAGATAGTTGCTTTTGATACTTTAGAAAAAATGAATCTAGAAGTAACAAAGCTTAGACCAACGCATAATTTTTCTACTGAAAAAGCTATTCAAGAAGTTACAAAAGCAGTAAGAATGAATGTGGATATAGAAGTATTTGATGCCATGCTTGAGGTGTTGCCTGCAGAGGCAAAAGAATTTTGGAAAGATGCTAAAGTAAATGATTAAAATAACAAAAAGATGGCAAAAAAATTGAAATAATGTACTTTAAATCTATCAGAAATACTCAAAGTTTATGAGGAATAAAAACATGGTAAGGAATTAAAAGTTGGATAGATCAATCAGGTTAATAAATGGAGGTAATAAAATGAAAATTACAGATGAAGCTAAAGTTATGCTGGAAGAAATATTTAAAGATAATAAAGCTAATTGTTTGTTAGTATCTATACAAGAATCTTGCTGTGGACCCGCACTTGAAGTCGATTTGGCAGAATTGGAAGAAGGGGAGGAACCGATTACAATTAATGGCATTTCAGTCTTGATGGAAGAGGATGCAAAGGAAAAAGCTGAGAAATTAACAATAATAGTAGAAGAAGGAGAATTAGCCGTTGTGGATGAAGAAGCATCAAGGTGTTGCGGTTAACTTTTTTCAGAAATATTTGGTAGTAAATGAAAGTAATAGATTTTAGATATAAGATCATCCCTAATGAAGATCACTTCATTAGGGATTTATGCTTTTTTTTACTTGTATTTCTGTTATTATTTAATAAAATCAAATAATTTCCTGGAGTATATATATGAAAAAAAACAGACCCATTAGAATTATAGGATGTATTGTTTTATTGACATTATTTATAACAAGTACTGCTTTGGGCAACAATGGCATATTTGACATTAGCAGGGAGACAGAAACGCTGCAACCCTTAGAAACACAATGGGAATTTTACTGGAAAGAACTCCTAGAGCCAAAGGATTTTGCTGCGGGTGTTCCTGAACTTTCTGGTTACGTGCAAGTGCCTGGAGCCTGGAATGGGTATCAGATTAATGAAGAAAATTTGCCTGGGAGCGGTTATGGAACCTACCGTTTAACGGTGCTAATGGATCCGGACAGGATTACCGCTTTTAAAATACCCAGAATTCTGACGGCTTACAGAATGTGGGTTAATGGAGAAGAAGTCGCAACTGCCGGAACGGTAGGTACAAGTCTTAAAGAAAGTACACCACAATATCTAAGACAGGAAGCCTTTATCATACCGGAACAGGAACAGGTTGAGATTGTAATTCAGGTTTCAAATTTCCAGCACCGAAGCGGCGGAATTCTTGAAAATATTCTTACAGGCACAGAAGAGCAAGTAATGGCAGTTACTAAAAGACAACTAGCCTATGAATTGCTTCTTTTTGGAAGTTTACTGGTTATGGGTGTGTATCACCTGGTGTTATATCGATATCGTAAAAAAGAATTATCCTTGCTCTACTATGCTCTTTTTTGTTTGTTGATTAGTATTCGGACACTACTGGTAGGCAGCGGTTTTTTAATTCAAATATTTCCTTTCTTTAATTGGGAATTGGCTCATAAGATTCAGACACTTAGTTATTATACAGGTGTTCTTCTTTTATTACTCTTTTTTCAGGAACTATACACACAATATGTTTCAAAAGCAGTTGTAAAAGCCAGTACCTTGTTTGTGGGGGTAATTGGCGCGGTGGTATTATTGACACCAGCAAGGATATTTACCTTGATAAATCCTTTATTTCAGGTATTCACTCTATTATTGAGTTTGTACATACTAATGATTCTTTTTAAGATTTATCGGAAAAAGGAGGCAGGCGCCAAGTTTATTGTCTTTGGATATGTATTTCTGATTATTACTGTATTCCATGATTTGATCTTTCACAGCATCCTAATGAGCGACTTCCATTTTTTAAATCGATTCATTCTTACGGGGAATTTGTCCTCTTTCGGTCTTTTGATGTTTACCCTAACTCATTCGTTTGTTTTAGCTTTTAAATATGCTAAAACATTTAATCAAAATGAAGAAATGACTGTAGAATTAAGGAACCTGAATGAAAATCTTGAAGCCTTAGTGGAAAATAGAACGGAAGATCTCCAGGAATCCTATCAAAAAATAGAGGAACAGAAGTGGGTCTTAGAAAAAACTAACAGGAAACTACAAATGATGTCGCAGAGAGATGGTTTGACAAATGTCTGGAACCGACGCTATTTTGATGAGGCACTTCTTTTAGAATGGCGCAGGGCGTCCCGTTATCAGGAGTCGATATCCTTGTTGTTTCTTGATATTGATAATTTTAAAATTTATAATGACAACTATGGTCATCAGGAAGGAGATCGTTGTCTGCAACAAGTGGCAACGATATTACAGGAACATGTGCAACGTAGTGCGGATGTAGTGGCTCGTTATGGTGGTGAAGAATTTGTAATCTTGCTTCCGGGAACCGATCAAAAAGGAGCGATATCTGTCGCTGAAACCATTCGGAAAAGTGTAGAATCGTTCGGTGTTACGGTTAGTATCGGGATAGCCTCAATGGTTCCGTCTTCCCAAGTCTCCCCGGATGACTTTATCCATATGGCCGATCAGGCTATGTATAAGGCGAAAGAAAAAGGGAAAAACCGTTGTGTGATATAGGAGGCAGGAAAAACCTTACTTTTTTAAGTATAAATGGTTTTGAGGAGGATTTTTATGAAATGCAAAAGATGTGAGCAACTACCGAATCTTTTATTTTCTAATTCTGATGTTTATGTTCATCTCCCGACACATCACCATTTTGATTCATTTGAAAAAGCAATGAATCAAAACAATTATGATTATAAAAAGATAGATGAAGGATATATAATCAGAAAAGTCGACTTTGAAACTTTCATTTCTTTTTTGTGTTCTTTGATTTTCAATTCTGTTGAGAAAAAAGATGTCAAAATTTTACCACTACAAAATGGGGAATCGCTTAAATTTTCCTCGTTAAAGAATTTTCGAAGTTTATCAGAATGGGAAATTCTATATCAAGGGCAGGAAGTGGCTTTAATCATAAAGGACTCTCGAATAAAAACGCTCTTTCAGCCAATCGTAGAAACAAAGACCGGAGAGATATTCGGATATGAAGCATTAAGTCGAGGTATCTTAAAAGACGGCAGTTTACTGAGTCCGGAACAATTATTTTTATCAGCCAAAGCCATGGATTTGTTATTTTATTTAGATCGGATTTGCCGTGAGACGTCTATTCGATCGGCATCGAAACAAGAGGTGAAAAAGAAACTGTTTATTAACTTTATCCCTACAGCAATCTATGAACCCTCTTTATGTCTGCAAACCACAGAAAAAGTTTTACAGGAAGAAAACATAGATGCAAAGCAAGTGGTTTTTGAAGTGGTCGAGTCAGAAAAAGTGGTGGATTTTGATCACTTAAACCGGATTCTCGATTATTACAAGGACAAGGGATATTCCACGGCTTTAGATGATATAGGCAGTGGATATTCTACGATAAGTTCACTACTACAACTCAGACCTGATTATATGAAAATTGATATAAGTATCATACGTGATATTCATCTTGACAGTAAGAAACAAGAATTACTGGATGCTTTTATTGAAAATGGCAAAAAAATCGGGCTAACTATTTTAGCAGAAGGTATTCAAACGACAGATGAGTATCATTACCTAAAAAAGAAGAAGGTAGATCTAATGCAAGGATATCTTTTTGGGAAACCAGCAGAAGTACCGGTAACTACAATACCAAGGTTCTAATCATGGTATGCGTTATAAAATGCAAATCAAACAAACTAGGGGGAACAAATGAAGAAAATATTGGTTTTTAGTATCATAGTCATTCTTATTAACTTTACTTTAGCAGGATGCAATACTACACCCGCTTCGGAAGCTGTAATTGGGCAGTGGGATCTGGAGAGGATTACTAATCAACATGGAGAAACCCAGGCTGTTGGGAAAGCGAATCTTGGTTATGATGAATTTCCGGGACAGACAAAAGATGTCCAGACTATTTTTAAAGAAGATGGATCTTTTACTATAGAAGGATCCGAAGAAAATTTGCATGGGCAATATCGCATTGACAAGAAAGATACCGCCACGGGAACTGTCGCAGTCATGATGAACTTTGATAATGGAGCGGAAACGTTGGCTGTATTTGGAAAAAGACATTATCAGGACGGAGAAACCGTTAGTTCGTTGTTATTTGAGCTTGAAAAAGACGTGTATTCTTTTATCCGATAACCGCCACTTAAATCCCCTGCTAGGATAAACAAAATTTGACAAATTATAAAATACGATATAAAATGAACACTGTTTAATTAAACAGTGTTCATTTTATATCTAAAGGAAATGATTATTAACAAATAACTAGAACGAGGGCGTGTGATATGAGGAAAAAAATGGATGATGAACAACGTAGAGTAATAAGGGAAAAAATATTAGTATGCACGAAATCAATTGTTGAAGAAGAAGGATTTGAAGGAATATCAATTCGAAAAGTGGCAGAATTAGCCGGATATACACCGGGTAGTATTTATCAATATTTTGAGAATAAAGATGTATTAGTCAGAGAAGTTATCAAAGAAGGTTATGAGAAAATTCTTGAAGCAGTTTTGAGTGAAACGGGACACAGTTTGACAATAGAAAAACAAATCAGACAAAAATTTAAAGCCTATACAAGAGCCGCTATGGAAATGCCGGATTATTATAAGGCTGTTATGATGAATGATGATAAAGCCATCGTAGGTATGACTTCTGTATTAGATAATGCCAGCAATGGAGCGATAATTATTCTGGAAAAAGCGATAAAAAAAGGAATTGATAGTAACGAATTTAAAGAAGGTAATCCAAAAATTATTGCAAGAATCATATGGGCGTCAAATTTTGGACTTACTATGCGAATGATTACTGAGAAAATCAATGATGAAGAAACGATTAATGCTTTTATGGATGAACAGTTTGATCTTTTATTTAACGGATTACAAAAAAAGGAGAGGACATGACGGATTTGAAGAATATATTAGTAAATTATTGGTGGGCTTTTGTCTTTGCATTTATTTTGGTAATGGCTTTGATGATTACTATCGGAAATAGTAAAATGAACCGTAGAGTAGCCGACGAAACAGAAGTGCTGATGAGAACAACAGAAAATGAGCAAGAAGAAAGATTCGCAGTAATAGAAGAAAAAGATCTTGAAGGGTTACCTGAATCAGTAAAAAAATGGTTAACTTCTATTGGGGTTATTGGGCAAGAAAAAATTCAGAAAGTTAACCTCTCACAACGGGGAAAAATGAAGTTGGATCCGAATCAGGAAAAATGGATAGAACCAACAGCAAAACAATATATAAGAGTGGATAAACCGGGATACCTGTGGTATGTCGATCTTCCTATGATCCCCATGATAAATACGAAAGGCAGAGATTTATTCTATGAGGGAGAGGGTTCAATGGTTATTCGCATTGGCTCTGTCATCCCGGTGGTTAATGTAGCTGGTAATCATAAAATCAACGAATCATCGCTACATCGGTTTTTGCTCGAATTACCCTGGTATCCTACGGCTGCTCTTGAGGATTATATGTCCTGGGAAGAAATTGACCATCTAACGGCAAGAGGAATTTTATCTTATAAAGGAATGCAGGTAGAAGCTCTTTTCTTCTTTCAAGAGGATGGAACGCTTTTCAGACAAGAGGCGCAGCGATATAAAGAAAATGAAGAAAATGCAAAAAGGCTTCCATGCATAGGAGAAATCAAAAGTCATATTATGGTAGAAGGACTTAGAATTCCCAGTCGTACAGATGTAACGTGGATAATAGACGGGAAACCATTTACCTGGTATCAACTTGAAAATTACGATATCTATTTTGAAAGGGGATAACAAATGAGGAAAATAGTTAAATGGATAATGATAGGAATTCCCATGGTATTGATAGTGGGGATAGCCTTTATCTCGATTAGTAGTTACATGGAGCACCGAGAATTAGTGGAAATAGAAAAAGAACAATATCCTGCACCGGGTATCCTTGTGGATGTTAATGACAATGGTGAAAAAGTACATGTTTATACCGAAGGACAGGGAGATCATACACTTGTTTTTATGTCGGGGCTGGGAACAAGCTCTCCATATTATGATTTTAAAGTTCTTTATAATAAATTAACAGATGAACATCGGATTGCTGTTGTTGAACGCGCCGGATATGGCTGGAGTGATCTTACCGAGAGTCCCCGGGATATTAATACCGTTCTGGAAGAAACAAGAAAGGCGCTCACACTATCCGGTGAAACGCCTCCTTATATTCTTTTCCCTCACTCTTTATCCGGCCTGGAAGCCATACATTGGGCAAATGAATATCCTGAAGAAGTTGATGCCATTATTGGGCTGGATCCTCTTGTCCCTGCATATGCCTTGGAGGATGAGGTAGAGACTTCTTTTTCTCCCGTCATAGATTTCTTGATGCGTTCTGGCCTTGTGCGTTCTCAGCCGGAAGTGTTTACGGTTAACTTTCCGGCGATGAAAAAGGGGCACTTATCAGAAGAGGAAGCAGAGATCGCTCGCACGATATTTTACCGTCGTGTGCAGACTGATAATATGAAAGATGAGCTAGAAAGAGTAAATACAAATGCGCAAACTGTATCTGAACAAGGGCAGATAGACATACCTTTTCATGTGTTTATTTCCCGGGAGAATGAAGATGAAAAATGGGCAGAGAGCTTAGTCAATTATGCAGAAAAGACCGGAGGGCAATCTTTTATTCTGGATGGAGGGCACTATATCCACCTCGATCAGCCTGAACTTATTGCTGAAAGAAGCCGGGAAATTATAAGAAAAGTTAAAGACGATTAAGAAGAAAAATAGCGTTCCAATCGCAATTGCTCTTTTTCCAAAGCTACAATGATCAGGTGATCTTCTTCTTTTAAAACAGTGTCATCATCCGGAATAAGTACAGAGCCTTCTCTTATAATCGCTCCGATCAGCATGTCTTTGGGAAAATGAGCGTCTGTAATTTTTCTGCCCACCACAGGTGTGTTTTTTTTAAGAACCTGTTCAAAAAAGTTCACTTTTTTTTGCATTGCAGAAAAGGTAACGACATTTTCTTTTCGAACATAACGAATTATTTTTTCTGCAGCAATTAATTTAGAATTTATTAAAGAGTTGATACCGGTCTTTGGATAAACTGTAGAATAGTCCATATCGGCTACTTCGGTAATAATTACCGGTACTTCCAGGCGCTTAGCTATAACGGAGGAAATTATATTGATGCGATCATCACCAGTGACAACGGCAACAACATCAGCTTCCTCCATTTCTTCTACATTATAATAAGAACGTTCAGATCCATCTCCCTGAATAATAAGGGTTTTATTTAACATTCGATTCAGTTTTTCATATTCCGTTGGATCGGCTTCAATAATTTTGGTAATAAAAGAATGGCCCTTAATCGCTTCTAATCCTTGTGCCAAACCCATTCCCGCTATACCACCACCAAGAATAATAATTCTTTTAACTATAGATTTTTTATCATAAAGCAACTGACTGGCATTACGCACGGCTTCAACTGAACCTAAAAAATAGATCTTATCTCCGGCACAAATAACCTCATTTCCTTCAGGCAGAATAAATTCACCGTTTTTACGAATAATTCCCATGATTTTAATGTCTGATGGTAATGGAAAATTATTAAGACTTTTGCCTGAAATTTGAGCTTCTTCTGATACAAATTCTCCCACTAATTTCACCTTTTCTCCGGCAAAATATTCTACGTCATCCACTTCCGGAAGGATAATCTTTTTCACTAGTTCTTCAGCCATTGCTTTTTGAGGACTAATAATAACATCAATGCCCACTTGCTTTTTTGTTAATCCATAAGTATCTACATCTACGCTACCTGTTTTTTCCGGATTGCGTACTCTTGCTATGGTCGTTATATTTTTAGAAAAGGTTTTTGCAATCATACAGGCGACGATATTAGCCTCATCATGTTTCATAACCGCAACTACCATTTTGGCGGATTTAATATTTGCTTTTTCCAGGATATGAACATCAGCTCCGTTACCATGGATAAAGTTAATATCCATGTGTTCCCGTAATTCTTCGATTGTTTTTTCATCGTTATCAATAATGATGACCTGTTGTTTTTGGTTGATCAATTTTATTGCTACTTGTCTGCCGATGGATCCTCCTCCGATAATGATGATATGCATGTAAAAAGCTCCTTTCTCAGTTGTTATTTTCCCCAAAAATATTTTTTTTCTTTTATTAACAATGTGATTTTTTCAGTCCAAATAGGTGCCATTCGGAAAAAATAGACACCTATGATTGCAGTAGCGGCAATGTAGATCCCAAGAAAAACACTTAGAAACGTTTCAGCTAAAGCAGCAATTACCACGCTAAATTCTCCTCTTTGCCCGAGCGATAATGCCGATCGTATAGAACCTTTTTTTGTCAGGCCATAGATTCGGCCGCCCCAGAAACCCACAATCATTTTTGCTAAAAAGCCCCAGATAATTAATAAAATTAAGGAAAAAGGTTTACCGACTCCTGTGCCTAAAATGATCGAAGTTCCAAACCAAAAGAAGAAAAAAGGCATAAACAGATTTTTAACCGGCTCAATCATACGGTCAAGTTCTCTTGATGTCCCTGTTTCAGAAAGCATCACACCAGCCAGGAAAGCTCCCAATAGCTTTGATACACCCATGTATTCGGCAATACCGGCAAAAAATAAAGCGATCGATACAGCAAGAAGAGGGATGAATTTTTTTTTCAAATACCGGTGTAAGAAAAGATCCGCTTTTCGGAAACCATAATAGGCCAGCAGCAAAGAGGCAATGGTTAAAATGACAACTTTAGAAAAAATAAAGAGCATTGAGTTTGCTGTGACAGTGCCTATTTGAATAAGACCGACTAAAAAAGAAATCATAATAGGTGCGAAAAGATCCTCAAAAATCAAAAGCCCCAGTTTGAATTCCCCTTCCGGAAAGTGACCTCTTTTGTTATCTTCTATCATTCTAATGGTAATAGAGGAACTGCTTGCGTATGCCACACCACCAATGATAAGAGCGGAGATAAGTTCAAATCCTAAAAGGTAAGCCAGTAATACACTGAAACCAAAGCTTAAAACGATGTCCATGATTCCTACTTTCCAGATACGACGAGAAATGTTAACCAATCGATTGAGAGGAAATTGTAAACCATGTAAAAAAAATAACAACACAATACCCATTCTGGAAATTTGCTCAAGTGTGGCTAGTTCTGTTTCAGTGAATAAACCTGCAAAACCTATACCCAGGAAAATATAGGCTAACAAAAAGGGTAATTTAAGTTTTTGAAAAAGATAATTTACTAAAAAGAATAAAAAAAATAGGATGCCGCCGATTATAAAGATGTGATCCATAAAAAGCCTCCGATCGCCGTTATCTAATTTCCTTATACCCATTCTAAAAGAGAATTACCCTTTCTTTTTGGTTTTGATAGAAAAAGTAATGAATAGGGTAAAAAAAGTATAAGGAAGAAAGGAGGACTTAGTATGCCTTGGACTAAAAAAGATTATCCTGATGCTATGAAAAATTTAGAGGAAGAGATAAGAAATAAGGCGATTGAAATCGCTAATCGATTAAGTAAGGATGGTTATGATGATGATCGGGCGATACCAATCGCTATTTCTCAGGCAGAGCAATGGTATGAAAATCAAGGCGGAAAGATTAGCTCTTCGATTACGCATCATCTTTTTCCGGGTGAAAGTGGCTGGATATTAAAGACAAAAGACGGTAAGGAAAGTGATCATTTTGATACGAAGCAAGAAGCCATGGACAGAATCAAAGTGCTCTCATCAAAAAAAGCCATTAAGGTGATGATTCACGATTCAGAAGGAAAATTCCAGGAAGTACAGGGGTAACATGAAATAGCTATTCTTGTACAATGGGTAATTAGATAAGCTTTTTTATATTTTAACAAAAGGAGTGGATGGTCATAGAAACAGAAAAAATAACAGACAGAGACAAAATGATACATGGGAAAAATCCCTCCGGAGTTTTCTACATAGCCGGAATTATTGTACTTATCTTTGTTATCTGGGGGGCTCTGGCCCCCGAAACATTAAACAGAGTTGCCGTAAACGGCTTGGTTTGGATGATTGAAAACTTTGGCTGGTTTTATATGTTAATAACGGCATTTTTTGTTGCCTTTGCCATTTTTCTGGCGGTCAGTCCTTATGGAAAAATTAAACTTGGTAAAGATGATGAAGAGCCTCATTTTTCATGGGTTTCCTGGGTCGGTATGCTATTTGCTGCCGGAATTGGCGTAGGATTTGTTTTCTGGGGAGTGGCTGAGCCGATATTATACTATATGGATCCTCCACAGGGGATTAGCCCTGAGACAAGTCAGTCTGCGGCTGCAGGAATTCGCTACGGAGCTTATCACTGGGGGCTTCATCCCTGGGCAATCTTTTCATTAGTTGGATTGACCTTGGCTTATGTGCAGTATAAAAAGGGTCTGCCGGCTCTCATTAGTTCGGCTTTTTATCCCTTGATTGGTGATCGGGTAAACGGAATAACAGGAAGAGTCATTGATATTCTGGCTGTGATTGCCACATCAACAGGCGTTGCCACGACCTTTGGATTAAGTGCTATGCAGATTAGTGGTGGGCTTTCTCATATAACAGGCATTCCCAATACGGCGATGACTCAAATCATTATTATTTTTATAGTCACCATTCTGTTTATGTTTTCCGCAGCAGCTGGCGTTGATAAAGGAATTAAGAGATTGAGTAATCTTAATCTGGGGGTTGCCGGATTACTTTTACTGTTTGTCATTATCGCCGGACCTACTGTTTTCATTTTTGAAAGCATGGTCACCACTCTTGGCGGTTATATAACCAATTTGGTATCAATGAGTCTTACCTTGACTCCTTTTTCTGACAGCGAATGGTTAGGCAGGAATACAATTTTTTTCTGGGCCTGGCATATTTCCTGGGCTCCGTTTATGGGTATCTTTATCGCTCGTATTTCTGAAGGGCGTACTATCAGAGAATTTATGACGGGTGTTCTTTTGATTCCGTCTGCACTGGCAATTATCTGGTTTAGTGCTTTTGGAGGAACAGCCCTTTATGTGGAACTCTTTGGCGACGGAGGAATCTCCGAACTGGTAACCTCTCAGGTAGAACTGGCACTCTTTGCGACGTTATCTGCGCTACCTTTTAGTTCAATAACAACGATTCTTGCTGTAATTCTTATTCTGGTATTTTTTATAACCTCAGCAGATTCCGCTTCTTATGTTCTGGGGGCAATGACTTCAAGCGGTCGACTGAATCCTAAAATGTGGGTTAAGTTAGCCTGGGGCTTTCTGATTGCCGGGACAGCAAGTGTTCTTCTTTTAAGCGGAGGTGGTGGACTCGTTGCCCTTCAGACAGCATCCATTATTACTGCACTGCCTTTTGCCTTTATTATGATTGTTATGATTGTTTCGGTTATGATCATGCTAAGCGAGGATCTGAAAAATCTTAACAAAGTTCAAAGAGAGAAACAGGAAGCTCATGTCCAGCGAAAGATTCAGAAAAAGCTGGGAGATAGAATGAGGTACCTTGTAAAAAAAGAAATGTCGGAAGAGTTATATAATGAGTTGAAAGAAGAAACAATCAGTAAAAGCAAGGAAGAATTGTATGAAGATATTAAAGAAGAAATTTATGATGACCTAAAACAAGAAATCTATCAGGAAGTTATAGAAGAGATTGAAGAAACAATTGAAAATGACAAAAAGTAAAATGTTTATAAAAGGGGACGACTATGTTATATAAAACCATAGGGAAGACCGGGATAAAAGTTTCAAGGTTATGTTTGGGGACGATGTCTTTTGGAAAAGATGCAGATTTAGAAATGTCAAAAGCCATGTATAAACGCTGTCGTGAGGAAGGAATCAATTTTTTTGATACAGCCAACACTTACAGCAATGGTCTTTCAGAGACCTTTTTAGGAGAATGTATGGCGAATGATTTACGGGATGACATTATTCTAACCACTAAAGTATTTAATCCTATGGGTAGCGATGTGAATGCCGGGGGATTATCCAGACGCCACATTATGCTAGAAGTTGAAAACAGTCTTCGTCGTTTAAAGACTGACAGAATTGAGTTTTATTTTGTCCATAAGTTTGATGAAGATACACCGATGGAAGAATCTTTGAGGGCTATGGATGATTTGCAGAGGCAGGGAAAAATTCTTTACCCGGCCGTTAGCAATTGGGCTGCCTGGCAGATTGCAAAAGCTCTTGGAATTTCGGCAAAAAAAGAATTGGCTCGATTTGAGTTAATTCAACCGATGTATAATCTTGTCAAACGTCAGGCAGAAGTAGAAATATTTCCTCTTGCTGAATCCGAGCAATTGGGTGTGATCCCTTACAGCCCGTTGGGCGGAGGTCTTCTTACCGGGAAATATGGAAGCAATAAGCTACCTGAAGAGGGAAGGCTGGTAAAAGAGAAATTGTATATGGATCGCTATGCTGATGATATGAACTATGTGGTAGCTGACCGCTTTGTTTCCTATGCAGAAAAACATCAAATACACCCTGCGACATTAGCTGTTGCATGGACAATGTCCCATCCTGCTGTAACGGCGCCTATTATTGGGGCAAGAAATATGGATCAGCTTGAACCATCTTTAGCGGCGTTACATGTAGAAATGACCCAACAATGGCGTGAAGAAATATCTTCACTTTCACCAACACCTCAACCAGCCACAGACCGGTCAGAAATACTCTCATCAGCGGGCAAGTAAAACAAGGGGAGTGTTATTTTGAAAACAATAATCTATTTTTTTACAGGCACAGGAAACTCCTTAAAAGTAGCCAAAGATATCCAGAAGGATATCGGAGATACTCAGTTGATTAGAATCTGTAAGGAATCGACGGATCATACAATAACTGATGCAGATCGAATTGGTTTTATCTTCCCGGTCTATTACTATGGACTTCCTGTTATGGTTAAGGAATTCATAGAAAAACTTTCGATACCCGATAAGGCCTATATTTTTTCGATTGCCACCTGTGGAGGTTCTGTTGGTGCAGCGATGAAACAGCTAAAGCAGTTGTTTTTAGAAAAGGACTTAGAGATTTCTGCAGCGTTTAAAATTCAGATGCCGGATTGCTACCAAATTATGTATGAGCCGCCTCCAGAGAAAAAACAGAAACGACTATTTGAACAACAAGAAGCATCGATGCATGAGGTCGCCGATATTATTGCCAATAAAAGAAATAAAAAGTTTTATGAAAAAGGAAAATATCTGACTAAAATTTTTGGTGGATTGCTTTCAAAGACTTTTAAGCCTAAAAAAATGGATAAGCATTTCTGGGCTGATGAAAACTGTAACGCTTGCTTAAGCTGTGTCAGACTTTGCCCAGCTGAAAACATTGAAATGGTTAATCAAAAACCGGTTTGGCTTCAACAATGTGAGCTTTGCTTAGGCTGCATGCAATGGTGCCCTCAAAAGGCTATCCAGTATAAAAAAGGAACCATTAAAAGAAAAAGATACCATCATCCGAAGATACAAATAAAAGAACTTTTTACTCATGGAGGGGAAGTAAATGGAAGTGAAAAAGGGGAATAATCAATTCTATATCGGAGAAAGTGAGAGCTCGGCTTTAGCAAGAATGGAATACATTGAGAAAGATGATAAGTTCATTATCACAGAAACAAAAGTATCCGATGAACTAGGCGGAAAAGGTGCCGGTAAGATTTTACTTAAAGAATTGGTGGATTGGGCAAGAACCCAAGGGAAAAAGATAACACCAGAGTGTCCATTTGCCAAATCACAAATGGAAAAAAACGAAGAATATCATGATATGATCAACTAGGAAAAACCGGAGAGCGGGGAAATTGGATTCCCTTGCTCTCCGGTTTTTTTATGATCTGTAATGGGTATCATAAAGATACGTTAACTAATCGGATAAAAATTTTTTAGAAGTGAGTGGGTATGATGGAAAAAAATAACACTCTTTTTAAATTAGCGGTCTGGACTATTATTGCTGTTTCTTTGATCGCTTTTATACCCGTTACGATCTTGGCGGATTCTCCACAGGTGGTATCTGTGGAGATTGAAGGTATGATTACAGCCGGTACGGCGGCTCATGTGGAGCGGGTGGTAGATATGGCCGAAAGAGAAAACGCAGAGGCGGTCTTAATATTAATCAATACGCCTGGTGGACTTGTGGATGCCACCCTGGATATAATCACAAGCATTTCCTCCTCTGAGATTCCAGTAATTACGTATGTGTCTCCTCAGGGAGCCACCGCAGCTTCTGCAGGAGCCTTCATTCTTTTAGGTGGTCATGTTGCGGCTATGACTCCGGGCACAACCGTTGGGGCAGCTATGCCGGTTACGATTTCACTGGATGAAGAGGCCCAAACTGCAGAAGATAAAACCATACGTTTTTTAGCCGGACACATCAGAAGCATTGCCGAATCAAAGGGTCGGCCGGCTGATGTTGCGGAGCGTTTTGTGACAGAAAATCTGACACTAGGCTCACAGGAAGCATTAGACAAAGGAGTCATTGAATATATATCGATCAATCAGGCAATGTTACTCGATGACATTCATGGTCAGATGATCATGATTCAGGGGCAGGAAGTGACCTTAAATACCTCCGGAGCTGAAGTGATTCTATCAGAATTTTCTCTTACAGAGCAACTGACCCACTTACTCAGCAATCCCCAGATTACTTTTGTCTTATTTTTAGTCGGCCTTTATGGTCTGATTTTAGGTTTCAGTAACCCGGGAACCTTTGTACCGGAAGTAATCGGCGCTATTTGTATGTTACTTGCACTTTATGGCTTTGGTATGTTTGAAACCAATATGTTTGCTATCATTCTGATTTTGCTTGGTGTCGCGCTTTTGGTAGCAGAGGCGGTTACACCGACCTATGGCATACTGGGTGCCGGGGGAGTCGTTTGTTTGATTCTGGGAATTATTTATTTGCCGGTCGAACCCTTAGTGGCAGAACGTTGGTTATCACAGTTTAGAATGATGGCGATAGGGATTGGAATCGTTGGTTCTGTATTTTTGGTTATTTTACTGACCGGAATTTTTAGACTCAGAAAGCTCCCGGTTCTTATGGGTGAAAAAGAATTTGCCGGAAAGGTCGCTGTTGTAAGTGAAGATCTCGATCCGGAGGGCTATA
Organism: Clostridia bacterium; assembly: GCA_007123515.1. Classification (GTDB taxonomy): domain Bacteria; phylum Bacillota; class Peptococcia; order Peptococcales; family SKKY01; genus SKKY01. The sequence goes on along the minus strand of SKKY01000097.1, from coordinate 1,358 downwards.
TTAAAATTCAGGGAGAACTCTGGCGAGCGAAAAGTGCTGATGGCAGTACGATTAAGAAAAACACAAATGTTCAGATAGCAGAACGAAAAGAATTGCTTGTTATTGTGGAACCATTGGAAAAAGAATAGAAAGAGGTGTATTTATGTTTGATGTATTTGAAGGATTGCTTCCTGTGTTGGGAGTTATCCTGGTATTGGGAATCCTGTTGAAACATGCGGTTCATATTTTTCCGGAGTACGAGCGCGGTGTGCTGTTTCGTTTAGGTCGCTTTGTTACGGTAAAAGGACCCGGACTAATCTTGATCATTCCTTTTGTTGACCGAATTATTCGTGTGCCACTATGGGTCATTGTTGAAAATGTACCACCTCAGGAGGTCATTACCAAAGACAATGTCACCTGTAAGGTTAACGCTATCTTATATTACCGGGTAACGGATCCGGAAAAAGCAATTATTAACGTAGAGCGGTATCATGAAGCTACGAGTCAGTTCGCACAGACAACAATGCGGAGTGTGGTGGGGCAGGCAGATCTGGATGATTTGCTTTCAGAGCGTGATAAATTGAATAAGCAGATTCAGGAAATTGTGGACTCAGCAACGGACCCATGGGGGATAAAAGTCACAACGGTTGAGATTCGTGATGTCATCATTCCTGTGGAGATGCAACGTGCCATTGCCAGGCAGGCCGAAGCAGAAAGAGATCGTCGTGCTGTGGTCATTCAGGCAGAAGGTGAAAAACAGGCGGCTCAGAAAATTTCAGAAGCCACGGAGATTCTTACAAAGACTGAAGGTGCCATGACGCTTAGGATGCTTAGAACGATCAGCGAATCGGCTAATCAAGCCAGTAATACTATTTTGTTCCCGATTCCGATGGAGATAAAACAGCTATTGGTGAGTGCTCTTTCAAATACTAAAGAAAAGGATCGAACGAAAAATATTGAAGAATAAACACAAAAGATTGTATAAAAATTGTTTTTTTAATGATTTTGTTTTTAAATGATTACAAACGGGGTAAAAGGATATTGAAAAATTAAAAGAATAGTCAAGGCGACGTTGAATGTCAGATTATATTTGGACGCTTTATCTGACAGGAGTCAATAGCGTAACCGGCCAAATGTATTGAGGCCGGTTTTTTGTCTTTATTTTTAGTGAATTTTTAAGAAACAACAGTGCATTGCACTGAATAAAAAGGAGGAATAAATTATGAAAAAGTATTTAGTTGTTTTGATTTTATTGGCTATGGTAATAGCGCTTGTTGCTCCGGCAATGGCTCATCCAAAAGGGCCGGCATCTATGCCTGCAGAATCTCTAGGGGGTTTACATCAGGCTGTATTTAACACACCGGGTGAAAATCCGCCTG
>SKKY01000044.1 GCA_007123515.1 Clostridia bacterium | reverse complement strand
TTTTAATGCAAAATGAAGGGAAAAAATTTGACCCGGAAATAATTAAAATCGTTTCTGAAAAATTTGCTCCTTTCCCTATTGGAACGTTTGTAAGACTGAGTAATCAGATGGTGGGTATTGTGGTTGAAAACTATACCAATACTTGTCTTAAACCTAAAGTTAGGATTTTCTGGGAAAATCAAAAACCAGTTACTCCGATGGTGATCGATTTAAGAGATGACCCATTGTATAAAGAGGTCGAAATAAAAGAAGCTGTTAACAGCTTGTAGGAGGCGTGTATGTCTAAATATCCGTATAAAATTGTTGCGATTTCCGGAAGCCTTAGAAAAGAGTCAAAGAATAAAAAACTGCTGACGTATTGCTTTGAAAACAGTCCGTCTGAACTTGATATAGAAATTATTGATATCAGTACGATTCCATTATTTAATCAGGATATAGAGGATGCAGGATTTCCGGAGTCAGTTTTGCATTTGCGCAAAAAGGTAAGAGAAGCTGATGGTCTTTTATTAGGTTGTCCTGAATATAATACATCCGTATCCGGGGTGCTTAAGAATGCAATCGACTGGATTTCACGGAGAGACCCGGATGGGTATCCATTTTCAAGAAAACCGGTAATGATTGTCGGTGCAACTACCGGAAGGCTTGGAACAGCGAGAGCACAAAAAGAATTACGCGTAATCATGGCGAATCTTAATACCTTTCCCATGAATAAACCGGAACTATTTGTTGCAGAAGCAAAGGACCATATCGACAGCCAGGGACTGCAAGATGAAAACATGCAAAATATTTTGGATAAAATGATGATCAACTTTATAAAGTGGATAGAAACCTTGAAAAAATAATAATGATGATAACAGGGAGTGCTTTTTTTGAATTATTCACTGCTTGCCTTTCTTTTTTTTTTTTTTTTTCTTTACGGCATAACAAGTTTTTATCTTGGAAAAAGAGTGTATGATAACATTGATTATGCATATACGATAAATAAAAGAAAATACTGGATTATATTTTCTTTTTTGAGTTTGTCCTATATCCTGGCAAGAATTGCTGATCCCTGGCTTCCTTATCAGGCTGCAAAATTTCTGGTAATGACTTCTTCTTACTGGATCGTTTTTTATTTTTATGGCCTGTTATTCTTTTTGTTTTTTGATTTTGTCAATTTTGCTGATAAGAAAATTGATTTTCTGCCACAAACCATAAAGTATGAAAAGGACAATCGTGTTCTTATAACATTTCTTACAATTATAATAATTTTTTTCCTGGCAATCTACGGCACTTTCCAGGCACAAAACATTCAGGTCGTTACTTACGAAGTGACCACTGAAAAAGAATTATCAAGAGATTATAAAATTGCCCTGATTTCCGATGTTCATATTAGCTACCAGATAGGTGCAAACAGATTCGCGGAGATTATCAATAAAACAAATGCGCTGCAGCCAGATTTTATTTTAATAGCCGGAGATTTTTTTGATGGAGACTGGCGTACGTTTTATGAAGAAGAGATCAATTACCTTCTCAAAGATTTCGAGTCTGAATTTGGCATGTATATGGTCTTGGGCAATCATGATAATTTTCTGCAAAATCGGGATATCATAAAGCCTTTGTTTGCTGAAAGTGGAATTACCGTTCTTAAAGATGAAAGTGTCTTGATTAATAATGAATTTATATTGGTTGGCAGGAAGGATATTACAGAAGATCGCATTAGGTACGGTTCTGAAAGCAGGGTTGACCTAGAAGATTTGTTAAGAAACATTAATAATCAGAAGGTTATCGTTCTGATGGATCATTCCCCGCTGGATATTTATCATGCCGAAAGATTGGGTGTGGACCTTCAGGTTGCAGGGCATACTCATAACGGTCAGATGTATCCTTTTGGAATTATCACGGAAAGGTACTATGCATTTGACTATGGTCATCTGATCAGGGACGCTTATCATCTGATTGTTACTTCCGGAACAGGAACCTGGGGACCACCGGTAAGGATTGGAACAAAATCAGAAATCGTTTTGATTGATCTAAAACAGGAAAAAAATAATCATTAATAGTAATGGAGGGTATCGATATGGAAGTAAAAAAAGGTCTTTTATACACAAAAGAGCATGTATGGATCTTGCCTGAAGATGATGTTCTGCTGATTGGTATTACTGATTTTGCACAACATTCAATGGGAGAGCTTGTGTTTGCGGATTTACCCGAAGTCGGAGAATCGATAGAAGAGGGTGAAGCTTTTGGATCCGTTGAATCGGTTAAAGCCATTTCCGAACTATTTATGCCAATTAGTGGTGAAGTATTAGAAATTAATGAAGAAGCCTCAGAAAATCCTGAGATGGTCAACCAGGATCCGTACGGAACTTGGTTGATTAAAGTCAAAGCAGATGATTTCGATGATGTATCAGAATTAATGAGTGCAGAAGCCTATGAATACTTTTTAAGTGAGGAAAATCCATGAAATATGATATTGCCATTATAGGTGCCGGTCCCGCAGGTTATACAGCAGCGATTAAGGCTGCTAAAAAAGGATATAAAGCTGTATTGATTGAACGAGAAGAGCTTGGCGGAACTTGTCTTAACTGGGGATGCATTCCGACTAAAACGTATTACAGGCATGCCTCCTTTTTAAGAGATCTAGCCTCTTCAGAAAAATTTGGGGTACGCATAGATCAATATTCTTTTTCTCTGGATGAGACTTTTCAAAGAAAAGAAGAAGTTATCGGACGTTTAAAAGAAGGTGTTTCGTATCTGATTAAAAAAAGTCAGGTCGAATATCTAAAAGGAGAAGCCTCTTTTATAACGAAAAACAAGCTTTTGATTTCTGGTGCAACTAATCAGGAAATAGAGGCAGACTATATTCTAATTGCCACTGGTTCAAAAACAAAAGAAATTCCTGTTAAAGGTGCTGATCATCCTTCAATTTTAGATAATAAAAGCATTCTGGAGTTAAAAGAAGTGCCTGACACACTTTTAATTATAGGCGGAGGAGTAGTAGGCACGGAGTTTGCCGGAATTTTTAACTATTTCGGTAGCCAGGTTCATATTGTGGAATACATGCCTGAGATACTGCTTTCGGAAGACCGTGAAGTGGTAAAAAGATTCATGCCACTATTTAAGAAACAAGGTGTTAAAATTTCGGTATCTTCACAGGTGACCGAGATTAAAAAAACAGAAAAAGGTTTCGAAGTTACGATAAAGGATAAAAAAGATAAGATTGAAACGGTCGAAGTTTCGCATGTCCTAAATGCCGCAGGTAGAATGGCGAATACCGATGGGTTGAATCTGGAAAACGCCGGACTTTCAGTTAAAAACAATAAACTGGTTGTTAACCAGAAGTTTCAGACTGAAGTGCCTTCTATTTTTGCTGTCGGTGATGTTAATGGAATCATCATGCTGGCTCATGCGGCGACTCATCAAGCGGGTAAAGCCATTGAACACATTAGTGATCCTCAAAAAAAATCTTCGCCTGATATCATTCCCGCCGCTACTTTTACATTTCCTGAGATCAGTAGTGTAGGAGTGACAGAAGAGCAGGCAAAAGAGCAAGGGATCGCCTACAAAAAAAACAAAGTTTTGTTTATGGCAAATGGCAAAGCCTTGGCTATGGGAGAAAAAGATGGCTTTGTAAAAGTGCTTACCGATGAAGATGACAGGTTGATCGGTGCGCATATTATAGGGCCGCATGCATCTGATTTAATTCATGAAGCTGTGATAGCCATTAGTAAAAAAATGAAAGCCGATGATTTTGTTGAAATAGTACACGCTCATCCTACGCTTTCAGAAACTTTTGATGAGGCTGTTTTGGGCATTCCTGAAAATGAGATTCATCAGAAGTCATAAAGTAATAGTTACAAAAAAGATTCATCTGTATAGAGAGCAGAGGAATCTTTTTTTATATATATGGGTAAAACATTTACAAAGGAGGTTTTACTTGATGAAGAAGAAAATAGCATTTATTATGGTGTTGTTGTTTATAGGCAGCATAGGACTTACCACTTATGGGGCAACAGAAAATTTAATTATAAGAGTTGGCTTTCCAAGAGCCGGAGAAAACCAGTATGTGGGAACAGTCAGGATTTATGAGTCAGAAGAAACCATAGACAGCATCCAGGAAGGTGATGTATTTACAATCTTTATGGAAAAAGCAGAATTTATGTCTCCCCCAGCATTAACAGAGAGAGGACGTTTTGATCTTAATGTATTAACCGGAGGAGAAGATGGTGATACCTATATCACCTATCAGTTTGTTGATCCTGAAGATCCGCAAAGGACGGGACGTGTCATTATTGATTTCATATTTGATGATATGAGAGTCCTTGGTGGTGATGTCTCTGCCAGGATCGATAGCGTCGGAACCGGAGTGAGCAGCGGATATTTTAGACAGCCCGGTACAGATGAGCCTGAAGAGGTTGATGAAATCATGGAAGCTTCTGTAATTATTACTTCTAACCAGATAACAGAGGCTAGAGACAGAGCTGTTAGTATTGTAATGAATCATAATGATTACCAGATTGTATTGCCGAATGATTTTTTAAAACAGGATGTTATTTACGAGATAATAAACAGTCAGCATAATCTGAAGGTAGCGGTAAAAAGAGAAGAAACATCGGTAAACCAGCACCTGACTGATTTACTTAAGCTATCGTTTACTGTTATTGATGAAAATGAAGATGTAATAAGAACTCTTGAAGTATTCGATGAGGAGCTCCTGTTAAACATTACTGATCCGAATATCCTTGATAAAAGAAATACAAGAGGAGCTTTGATTAATGAGACAACCACCCTTTTACCGTCACATTATGATCAGCAAAATGATCAGATTATGATTTTGGTGTCTGATTTTAGACAACCGTTAACAATTGTTCGTGCGGCTAGTATGAGAGACCTTGTTTTTATAAAAGATATCAATTATTTGGTCCGGGATGACATGAACTACCTGCCTCTTAGATACCTTGCCGATAATCTTGACTGGGAAATTACCTGGAATCCTTTTACAAGAACGGTACATCTTAAAAAGGATGAAAAAGAAATTAATGTTACAGACTATATTATTATTAGAGAGAGATCTTATGTAACAACAGACTTTATAAAAACATATCTAGAGGTTCCCATATTTAAAACAGAAGAACAGATAGTGATAAAAAAATAATTTCAATAAAAAAACT
>SKKY01000129.1 GCA_007123515.1 Clostridia bacterium | reverse complement strand
TGTGATCCTTTGGGGACGTGTACCTGTGGTATACCACAGGTACACGTCCCCAAAGGATCACAAAGGATCAGTGATTTTTAGCGGATTCTATGGTAAGATATAGGATAGTGAAAATGACAAGGGGTGTTTACTTTTGGTTAAAAGCATGACCGGATATGGTCGCGGAGAGAAAGAAGTATTGGGAAAACGATTTTCTGTGGAGCTTAAAAGTGTAAATCACAGATACCTGGAAATTAGTCTTCGTCATCCAAAAAAATATTTAAAGTTTGAAGAAAAAGTTAGGAAAGTGATTGGGGAATACTTAAAGAGAGGGCATGTTGAGGTTTTTGTTAAGGTGAAAAATATCGAGCAACAGGATGTGACGGTTAACGTTGACAAAAACATGGCCTTAACTTATTATAAATCATTACAAGAATTAAGTGATGAGCTGAAAATCAGTAATGATGTATCGCTTGAAAAGCTGATTACATTGCCCGAGATTATAAGTATAGAAGAAAAAGAAGAAGACCTTGAGGCTATTTGGGAGCATTACGAAGAAATTCTTAGAATGGCTCTGGTTCAGAATACCGAAATGAGAAAGGAAGAAGGGCAACATCTTTATGATGATTTTGCTGAAAGGATAAAGGCCTGTAAAGACATTAAGGAAAAAATTGCTGAAAGAGGCCCGACTGTAACATTAGAATACAGGGATAAACTTCATGCCAGAATTGAAGAGTTGCTTGAAAAAAAAGAGATCATAAACATAGAACGTCTTGAAAATGAAGTGGCCTATTTTGCTGACCGCTCAAGTATTACCGAAGAATTGGTAAGGCTTGACAGTCACTTTAAGCAGTTTCTTTCCACGCTTGAAAGCAAAGACGCTGCCGGCAGAAAGCTTGATTTTTTGATTCAGGAAATCAATCGTGAAATTAATACGATCGGTTCTAAAGCAAATGATGCAGAGATCGCTTCTCAGGTTGTTGACATTAAGTCGCAACTCGAAAAAATCAGAGAGCAAGTACAAAATATAGAATAAATTTGGAGGTATCTTTTGCTAAAGAAAAGAGGAATTTTACTGGTATTATCCGGTCCGTCCGGAGCTGGAAAAGGCACAGTCACTAATGAGGTCAGGAAAAGTTCGGACACAATCAAATACTCTATTTCAGCAACCAGCAGGAAGCCCCGGATAATTGAAAGAGATGGTCGCGAATATTTTTTTATGAGCCGTGAAACTTTTGAAGAAAAAATAGAAGCCGGAAAATTTCTGGAGTACGCTCTGGTTTATGACAACTACTATGGCACACCAAGAGATTACGTCGAACAAATTCTTGAAGAAGGGTACGATTGTATTTTGGAAATTGATCCTCAGGGTGCTATGCAAATTAAGGAGAAGATGCAAGATGCAATCTTTATCTTTATCGCGCCACCTTCTATGGAAGAACTTTGCAATCGTCTGACATCCAGGGGGACTGAAAAACCCGAAGAAATTGCCAAGCGACTTGGTAACGCGGAAAAAGAATTTAAAAATCTACCTAACTATGATTATGTCATCATAAATGATAAAATAGAAAAGGCAAAAGATGAAGTGCTGGCAATTATGACAGCAGAAAAATTAAAAACGTCAAGAAATTACGAGACTATGAATTTATTAAATAAAGGGGCGTTATCATGAACAGACCATTTGCAGATGATTTATTAAAGAAAGCCGACAGTAAGTACAGTCTGGTAATCGCAGCAGCAAGAAGAGCAAGACAGATTGTTGATGGTGATGAGCCAATGATCGATGCAGAAAAATTTTCACATAAAGCCGTAACCATCGCATTAAATGAGATTATTGAAGACAAAATAATCATATCCAGGTAACCGTTCATTATTTTTGTTAAGGAGTTTGAATAGGATTATGTTACAGGGAAAAATAATTGCACTTGGAGTTACCGGAGGTATAGCAGCGTATAAAGCAGCGGAGGTCGCCAGTCGTCTGAAAAAACTTGGTGCCGATGTTCACTGTGTCATGACGAAGTCGGCCACAGAATTTATTACACCGCTTACCTTACGGACCATTACATCAAACCCGGTCACCATTGAAATGTTTCAGGAACCAAAGATATGGAATGTTGAGCATATCGGCCTTGCCGATGCTATCGATGCCTACCTTGTGGCGCCTGCAACGGCTAATATTATAGGAAAAGTAGCTAACGGCATCGCTGATGATTTTTTAAGCACCACCATTATGGCTACTAAGGCACCGGTCATATTTGCTCCGGCGATGAATGTTAACATGCTGGAAAATCCGTTTTATACAGAAAATATTGATAAACTGACTCATCATGGATACCGTTTTATAGAGCCGGCCGTGGGAATGTTGGCTTGTGGGTATGCCGGAAAAGGAAAACTTGAAGATCCGGAAAAAATCGTCGAACAACTATGCGAGATGCTTTGTACAGAACAAGATCTGGTCGGAAAAAAAGTGTTGGTCACAGCCGGTCCGACAATGGAAAGTATTGATCCGGTCAGGTATATTACCAATCATTCTTCCGGAAAAATGGGGTATCAGGTCGCCGAACAAGCGGCAAGAAGAGGAGCTGAAGTGGTCCTTGTTTCCGGGCGGACTTCATTACCAGTTCCTTATGGTGTAACCCGGATAGATTCCGGATCAGCACTGGATATGTTTGAAAAAGTAAAAAAAGAGTTCTCTTCTGCCGATATTGTAATTAAGTCAGCAGCAGTCGCTGATTACCGCCCTAAAAAAGCGGCTGATAAAAAGATAAAGAAAAAAGAAGGTGATGTGCAAATTCTTCTTGAAAGAAATCCTGACATTCTTGCTTACCTCGGAGAACATAAGGGGCAGAAAGTGCTTGTAGGATTTGCTGCAGAAACACATGACCTAAAAGAAAACGCCTGTAACAAAGTTCGGAATAAAAATCTTGATTTTATTGTAGCCAACGATATTTTAGAAGAAGGATCCGGTTTTCAGGGCGACACTAACAAGGTGACCTTTTACTTTGCCGATGAGAGGGAAGTGAAGCTTCCCATGCTCTCGAAAAAAGAAGTAGCCGGAAAAATCCTGGATGAAGTCGTTTTGCTTAGTAACCAAAGACCCCTGTAAAAAGGGGTCTTTTTAGACTTTTTGACGTAAGGGGGGAAAGAGACTATGGTGGCAGAAGTTATTGTCAATATAGGCGGCCATGATGTTCTTGATTATGAAGTGCCTGAAGAATTTCCCGGATCTCTTCCCGGCAGACGGGTCATTGTAGAGATTGGCAAAAAACAAGTGCTGGGACTAGTCAGAGCCATAAAAAACGAAAGCAATTTTGCAAAACTAAAACCAATTCTTTCTTTGATCGATTCACAACCTGTAATATCTGAAGAACTTCTCAGTCTCCATAAAGAGGCTGCAGAATACTACCTGACACCACTGGGCCGGATCACGGAGCTTTCTTTTCCAAGCCAGGTAAAAAGCAAAAGCAAAAAAGAGATCCGCCTTCATCTGACAGAAAGCAAGCGACTCTTACTCAGCGCACAAGAGCAGGAGTTGTTATTGATGATTGAAGAAAAACAAATCAATTATCATCAGATCATCAATAACAAAACCTATCAACCGATGCTGATGCATCTTCTAAAACAAAAATTAGTCAGTATTGCAGAGGTCTTTGAAGAGACATCAAGCAGCTGCAAAGAACTACTGATTTTTAATAAAGAACCTCAAAAACCTTTTCAATCCGAAAGCAGACCGGATCGATTATACCGGTACATGAAGCAGATGCAAAAAGTATATCTAGAAGATATCAAAAAGCACGATGCATATCATTCAAGTGTGCTGGCCACATTACTTAACAAAGAAGTGCTGATTAGAAAAAAGATCTCTCTTTCGGAACACCTGCAATTGCAGAGCAAAAACTGGAATAAAAAAACGATAACGCTGACCACTGAACAACAAGAAGTGCTGGAACAGATTCGTTTGGAAAGTAAGCCTACTTTACTTTTTGGAGTCACCGGCAGCGGAAAAACAGAAATATATATAGAGTTGATGCGTGACTGTTTAAAAAGCGGCAAAAGTGTCCTGTACATGGTGCCGGAAATTTCTCTTATCGCTCAGTCGGAAAGACGCATCCAGGAAAAGATTGATCAGGAAATATTACATTGGCACAGCCTGATGCCGGACAAAGAAAAAGGTGAAACCTGGGAAAAGCTACAAACTGATTTGCCACATATTGTTCTTGGAGCCAGAAGTGCGGTTTTTGCTCCGATAAAAAATCCGGGCCTTATTATTATTGACGAAGAACATGAAACATCCTATAAACAAAACGAGCCTGACCCCAGATACCATGCTGTGCACCTGGCATTAATCAGAGCCTCTATTTCGGGAGCCAGGATTGTGATGGGTTCAGCCACACCGTCTCTTCAGAGTTATCACAAAGCAATATCCGGAGAATTTGCGATCGGTATCCTCGAGAACAGACCTGTTGAAGCCAAACTTCCACGCGTTCATGTCATTGACCTTAAAGAAGAGTTTTTGTATGGGAACCGATCCGTTTTTAGCCGTTTGCTGCAGCAGCAAATAACAGAAACACTTGATCGTGATGAGCAGGTTATCTTATTTTTAAACCGCAGAGGATTTTCCCGCTTTTATCTTTGCCGGGAATGCGGGTATGTCATATCATGCAGCAGATGCTCAGTTCCAATGGTCATGCACCGCAAACCGGATCTTCTCAAATGTCATTACTGCGATCACAACCAGCAGCTTCCGGTAAGCTGCCCGAGTTGCCAGAGTCGTTTTATTAAAGATATGGGTACGGGTACACAAAAGATAGAAACTCTATTAGAAGAAACTTTTAAAAAAGCCAGGGTTACCAGATTAGATCAGGATCAGATTAAAGACCGTTATTCCTATGAAGAGCTCTTAAGTGATTTTTCCTCAGGAAAAACAAACATCCTGCTAGGTACCCAGATGGTAGTAAAAGGTCTTGATTTTTCCGGTGTAACGCTTGTCGGAATCATCTCCGCTGATTTATCGCTTCACATTCCGGATCTCTATGCCGCTGAAAGAACTTTTCAGCTTCTGACCCAGGTTGCTGGAAGAGCCGGCCGGGGTCAACGTGAAGGGCAGGTAGTCATTCAAACCTACAATCCGGACCATTTTGCCATCACCTCTGCGAAAAATCACGACTACCCATCATTTTACAATGAAGAAATCAAGCAAAGAAAGATGATGAATTATCCTCCTTTTTGCAAACTGATCCGGTTTCTTGTTACCGGTGAAAACAGGGAAGAAACCCTTATCTATACAGAAAATCTTTACAAAGAGGTGGCCGGGATTTTAGAAAATCAGGAGATACTCGGCCCCGGAGAAGCGCCGATAAATAAAATTAAAAACCGATACAGGTTTCACTTTATTGTTAAGACTAACGATAATTTCCTACACAATTACCTTAAGGAGAATTATAATAAGATAAAGCACGAAGGACAAAAACAGAACATACGGGTATTAATCGATGTCGAACCATACCTGATACTATAAATGATAAACAGGAGGTCTGAGACAAATGGCAATTTTTAAAATAATTACAAACGAAGATCCGATTTTACGTAAACAATCAAAAAAAATAACAGTTGTTGACGATAGATCGAAAAAAATAATCGACGATTTATTTGACACATTATACAATACTGATACAGGAGTGGGACTTGCCGCACCACAGCTTGGTATTCTAAAACAGATCATTGTGATTGATACCGGAGAAGAAGAGCCATTTGCTTTAATTAATCCGGAGATTATAACATCAGAGGGAGAAAAAGACTCAGAAGAAGGCTGCCTTAGCTGTCCGGAAGATTATGGTTTGGTTAAACGAGCCGAAAGAATTACCGTAGAGGCTCTAAATGAGGATGGCAATCCGGTAACGATAGAGGCAGAAGGTTTCTTATCTATTGTTTTACAGCATGAAATCGACCATCTTAAAGGGATTCTTTTTATCGATAAAGCCACTCCGGTGACCAAAGACAAGCAGGTGTAAATGATGAAAGTTGTATTTATGGGAACCCCTGATTTTGCAGCCGAAACACTTAAGGCCATTATCTCATCAGAGCATACCTGCCTGGCGGTATTTACCCAGCCAGACAAGCCAAAAGGCAGAGGCAAAAAAGTACAGATGTCACAAGTAAAAGAACTGGCATTAGATCATGATCTTCCTGTATACCAGCCGCAGAATCTTCATGATGGAGAAGCTCTGGCTATCCTTGAGGAAATAGGGGCAGAAGCCATTATCGTTGCGGCCTATGGAAAGATATTGCCGGAATCGATTCTTTCTCTTCCAAAGTATGGATGCATTAATGTCCATGCCTCTGTGCTGCCTAAGTACAGGGGAGCGGCGCCGATTCATTGGGCGATCATTAACGGTGAAAAAGAGACAGGAATTACGATCATGCAAATGGATGCCGGTATGGATACCGGGGACATTCTTCAGATTCAAAAGACTGAAATTTCTCATGCGATAACGACCGGGGATCTATATCAGCGCCTGGCAAAAATGGGCGGAGAACTTTTATCTGATACGCTGACAAAACTTGAAAAAGGGGAAATAACACCTCTTAAACAAATAGATGACGATGCAACCTATGCACCCTTGTTAACGAAAGAGCATGAAAAAATAAATTGGGAAAATAGTGCTGCCGATATTTATAATACCATTCGTGGTATGAATCCCTGGCCGGGTGTGTTTACGGTTTTTAGGGATCAGCGACTAAAGATTATTAGTGCAAAAATGTTAACCAGACATTTTGACAGGCCTCCGGGTGAGGTTGTCGATTTTACAGAAGAGGGAATCATTGTTGCAACCGGAGAGGGAAGCATACTTTTAAGTATAATTCAGCCAGCCGGTAAAAATCAAATGCCTGCCAAAGATTTTAAAAATGGATACCAGGTAAAAAAAGGAGAATTACTGGGAAAAGAAAATGGATAATTTAAACAGAAAGCGTATCTATATTGCTTTACTATTACTGACAGTCCTTTTTTTTACTGTTATTTTATTAGGCATTCGCTATATCCAAAAACTAGATAACCCGGAATTAACGTATCGCATTTTCGGCACTTTTTCTTTTGTGCTTCTTGCAGCGATTGTTATTTTTTTAGTGGCGATTGGCATTCTTGTGTTAAGTCTTTTGCAGTCAAAAGACTACACCGCAGCCAATAAGATGATCCGGCGGGTCATCGACTTCCTGTTTCCGATCACCCTGTTTTTAGGAAAATTGATTGGGATAGAAGCCGATAAAATTAAAGGTTCTTATGTTAATGTCTGCAATCAGGTCATTAAAACGAAGGATTTTTCATTAAAGCCGGAAGAAATTTTAATCCTTACACCACATTGTCTGCAACATGCAGAATGTCCTCACAAAATAACAATCGATGTCAATAATTGTAAAAAATGCGGACTTTGTCCTGTCGGTGACTTGCTCTCTATTAAGGAAGACAGAGGGGTAGAACTCATTATTGCCACAGGCGGGACTTTAGCCCGGAAATTTATAAAAGAAAAAAGGCCGAAAGCTATTATCGCTGTTGCCTGTGAACGAGACCTGACATCAGGTATGCAGGATGTAAAGAAAATTCCCGTTATCGGGGTATTAAATCAGCGCCCGGAAGGGCCCTGCTACAACACGTTAGTAGACTTGGAAAAAGTAGAAGAAGCCTTAGAATTCTTTCTTGAAAGGACATGTGAAATCGATGACAGCCAGAGAGATGGCGCTACAGATTCTATATAAAGTAAATGAAGAGCAGGCATTTGCCAACATTGCTCTTGAGAATGCGATGTCCGGCAAAAAGCTTGACGATAAAAGAGATGCCGGGCTCGTAACAGAAATTGTTAATGGTACGATCAAAAACAAAATATACCTTGATTATGTCATTGCTCAATTTTCCAGGCAGAAAATAGAAAAATTATCACCCTGGGTCAGAAATATACTGAGAATGTCAGTCTATCAATTACTGTTTTTAGACAAGATACCTGAAAGTGCTGCGGTTAATGAAGGCGTTAATCTGACAAAAAAATATTCACACCAAGGCAGTGTGCGCTTTGCTAATGCGGTCCTTAGAAATGTGATCCGCAAAAAAGGTCAGTGGGAGATTCCGTCTAAAGAAGAAAAACCTGTTCAATTTTTAAGTATTACCTACTCCTTTCCGGAGTGGCTGGTTGCGTTCTTTATTGATGAGTACGGTATTGAAAATACGGAAGCATTGCTATCCTATTTTAATCAGGTTCCGCCTCTTTGGGTAAGACGTAACGCTTTAAAAATCAGCAAAGAGCTTTTTGAACAAAAACTGCTGGAAGCAGGATTGAGCTATAAACGGTCTCCTTTTGTCAGTGAGGGCTATCAGATTACAGAGAGAAGCAACCTCTTTGCTACGGAGATGTATGCCTCAGGTTTATTATCTTTACAGGATGAAACGTCCATGTTTGCCGTTGATATTCTTGATCCTCAACCAGGAGAAACGATTCTAGATGCCTGTAGTGCTCCTGGAGGGAAAACGATGTTTATCGCAGAAAGAATGCAGAATACCGGTATGTTAAAGGCGATGGATCTATACTCTCAAAGAATGGCGATCGTCAGTCGGGAAGCGAATCGAATGGGTGTTTCTATCATGGAAACTGATGTATGTGATGCAGGAAAGGCAGATCAAAAATATGATCAAATCTTTGACAGAATTCTAATTGATGCCCCCTGTTCCGGACTAGGCGTTTTAGGAAGACGTTCTGATTTGCGGTACCATGCAGAAAGTTGTAAATTCAGTGAAATGATTCAAGTACAACAAGCCATTCTTAAAAGCGCGGCTAATATTTTAAAGCCGGAGGGCGTTCTGGTTTACTCTACCTGCACATTACACGCTGCAGAAAATGCAGATATGATCGAAAACTTTTTAAGCACCCATCCTGATTTTGAGCGAATGGATATTTCAAAATATGAAGCTTACTTAGACAATAATGGAAATCTTCAGACGCTCCCGTTCAGAGATAATAAAAGCGGTTTTTTTGTCGCTAAATTAAGAAAAAGAGGATCGGACTGATGAATGACATACTGGGCATGACGGTTGAGGAACTAGAAGCTTTTTTTAAAGAAATTGAAGAACCTCGTTATCGGGCAGAACAATTAGCACAATGGATCTACGGAAAAAGAATGCGCTCTTTTGATGAGATGACCAATTTCTCTAAAAAGCTAAAACAAAAGCTAAAAGAACATTCGTACATCTACACGTTAAAGCTTAGAACCTCGCAACTTTCTAAAGACGGAACCAAGAAATTCCTGTTTGCTTTAGAAGATGGAGAATTAATAGAAACCGTATTAATCAAACACCAAAAAGAAGCAGATGAGATCCGCAACACCCTTTGTATTTCCACACAGGTCGGCTGCCAGATGGCCTGCTCTTTTTGTGCAACAGGTCAGTCCGGCTTTGAGAGAAACTTAACCGTTTCAGAAATAGTAGCGCAAATTACACATGTTCAGCGGATTGAAAAGCTAAAAATCAATAACATTGTATTTATGGGGATGGGAGAACCTTTCTTAAATTACGATAATGTGATAAAAGCGGTAAAGATCATAAATGAAAAAAAGTTTTTAAATATCGGAATCAGAAGGATCACCATTTCAACATGCGGACTGGTTCCGGAAATAAAGAAGCTTGCTGATGAACAGCTTGATGTCGTGCTCGCTGTCTCCCTTCATTCGGCTGATAATGAAAAAAGATCCGCGATCATGCCGATCAATAAAAAGTATCCACTGGAAAAACTAAAAGAGGCCATTGCATACTATATAGAAAAGACTAACAGAAGGATAAGTCTTGAATATGCCATGATTAAAGGTTTTAATGACCGCCCTGAAGATCTGCGCAAGTTGCTTTCTTTTTGCGGGGGGCTGATGGTTCATGTAAACATCATACCGATAAATGAAACAGAACAGGGATTTAAGAAATCAGAAAAAGCCGCTCATTTTGCGGCCTCTTTAAAAAAGAAAAACATAGAAGCCAGCATTCGGCAGGAAAAAGGATCAGACATTGATGCGGCTTGTGGTCAGCTTAAAGGTAAAGGGAGGTAATCGGGAATGAAAATTTTTGCCCTGACAGATGTGGGTCGCAGACGAGATGCCAACGAAGATGCCTACTATATCAATCACGATCAGCATGTTTTTGCTGTGGCTGATGGTATGGGAGGACACAATGCCGGCGATGTAGCCAGCAGAATTGTTAGAGATTTTCTGACCGATATGGTGGTTTCCGATGATGTAGCGCTGACCGATATTTTTAAGAATATTAATTCCAGGATTTTTGATGAATCCGATAAGAATGAAGAATGCAAAGGTATGGGGACTACGTTAACCTTGCTTAAACTAATTGGAGAACAGGCAAAGATCGCCCATATTGGCGATAGCAGAGCCTATCTGATAAGAGGAGAAAGCATTAAACAGCTAACCACTGACCATACAATGGTCAATGAACTTCTCCGAATCGAACAAATTACCCCAGAAGAAGCAGCGACGCACCCCTATCAGAATGTATTAAGCAGAGCCTTAGGTGTAGAGAAAAACATTATCGTTGAAGAAAAAAGCTATGAATTGCAGGATGGAGATCGTTTTCTATTATCGACAGACGGGCTGCATGGTGCAGTCTCTGATGAAGAAATACGCCAGATTTTTACATCAGAGGATAATGATGCAGAAGCCATCGCAGAAAAACTAATGGAAGAAGCGTTGCAAAGAGGCGGGAAAGATAACATTACGGTTATTGTGATTACGTCAATAGCAATAGATTGAGAGTGAGCAAACAATGATAGGAACAACGATTGATCAGCGTTATAAAATAAACAGCCTTATTGCAGAGGGCGGCATGGCCCATGTGTATAAAGCCTATGATATGAAAAATAATAGGGTTGTAGCCTTAAAAATTCTTAAAAGCCAGTTTTCCGGTGACAAGGATTTTGTCGATCGCTTTTTGCAGGAAGCCATGTCTGTAGCAAAGCTTAATCATAAAAATATAGTTAAGCTTTATGATTACGGTTCTGTAGAAGGGCTCTATTACCTGAGCCTTGAATATGTTGAAGGGTTCTCTCTTGATGCGGTCATCAGAGAGAAAAAGCAACTCCCTATAAGAGAAGCCGTTAATATTGCGGTACAGGTATGCGAAGCACTTGAACATGCTCACCAACAGAAAATTATTCACAGGGATATCAAACCTCACAATATTCTGATTGATTATGCAGGAAGAATCAAAGTGACCGATTTTGGTATTGCCAAGGCGGTTTCTTCTGCAACGATTACTCATGCAGGAGGGATGCTAGGCTCGGTACAGTACTTTTCTCCGGAGCAGGCAAAGGGCGAAAGAGCAACCGAGACCTCAGATTTATACTCCCTGGGTATCGTGCTTTACGAGATGCTAACCGGAGAGCTGCCATTTTCAGGAGAGTCGCATTTTTCGATAGCTTTAAAACATGTCCAGGAAAGGCCCGTCAGTCCGACTTTCTATAACTCAGGCATCCCTGGCAATCTTGAACTAATTATCCTAAAAACATTAAGCAAAAAAAGCGAATACCGTTTTTCCAGTGCTGATGAACTCAAAACCACCCTCTTAGACTATCAAAATGCAGCTGGGCTTGATCATCAGGAGATAAACGGAAACCTTGAAGAAACCAAAATAAGTCAAACCGTTATAAAAAAACGAGGACTCTTTAATAAAAAAAAGAAACCCAAACACTATATTTTGACAGCGATTGCCCTGGTGGTCTTACTTGTGACTGGTGCATTATACCTGTCTTCTGCAAGGGAAGTCAGTGTGCCGGAGGTTATCGGAGTTGATATAGAAGAGGCAAAAGAGCGTATTGAGTCGGCCAATCTCCAATATCGTATAGATGGGGAAATTTTTTCGGATGATTTTGTAAAAGGACTCGTTGTATCTCAGGTTCCCGAAAGCGGAACAACGGTTCGTCGGGATAGTATGGTTCACATAAGAGTCAGTGAAGGTGACCAGTATATTGTGGTTCCTGATATAGTCGGAACATCGATGGAAGAAGCGGAGAGAATTCTTGTAGAAAATACCATTCTGATCAAAAATATAGAGGAAATCTATAATAGTAATTTTCCAAAAGATGAAGTCATTTATCAGGAGCCGGCCAGGGGTACAAAAGTTCCGCAGAATTCACTGATTGATCTTGTTGTCAGCAAGGGTCCCAAACCAATAGACTTTCCGGCTCCGAGAGTAACAGGAATCAGTCAGGACTCCGCGGAGGAAATCATAACCAGATTAAACCTTGTAGTGGGAGATATTACCTTTATTGAAAGCAATGATTTCAGTCAGGGAACCGTTATCTCGCAACAACCAGTGCCAAATACGCTTATACGAGACAATCAAAGCATTGATCTCCTAGTCAGCTCAGGCCCTGGACCGAGGCAGTACACTCGAGCCATTCCCATCAATATGGAAGAAGATGGTATCCTTAAAATTGTTGTGCAGGATATCCGGGGAGAGACCGTTTTTCTTCAGGAACGACGCGAGAGTGGATTTTTTAGCGTGGAAGTGGAATACTTTGGAGAAGGACGGATTCTTGTTTTTCTAAATGAGAATAAAATCAATGAAATACAGGTTCCATAATAAATTGATGAGAGCAATCATCGGAAAAGAAGGAAATAATCTATGATAAAAGGAACAATTATAAAAGGATATAGTGGTTTCTACTATGTAGATACGGGCAATGATGTTATTGCCTGTTCGCTGAGAGGAAAAAACAGGCTCATAAAAACAGACTTTTTCCCAGGTGATAAAGTTGAAATAGAAATCATCGATCAGGAAAAAAAAGTAGGCGTGATTGATAAAATTAGCAAAAGAAAGAATTTTTTGGTACGTCCTCCGATTGCTAATATAGACCAGGTAATAATTACCAGTGCCATGAAAGATCCGACCCCGGACTTTATGCTTATTGATCGCCTGTCTGTGCTTGCTGCCATTCAGTGGATTTATCCGGTTCTTGTATTTAACAAAACAGATCTTTCAGAACCTGGGCAAGAAGAAATCATTCGCCAAATATATAAGGAAGCAGAATTTCCTTTGCTTTTTGTAAGTGCCGATGAAGAAAAAACAAAAAACGAAGTACGCAGCGAACTAAAAAAGCTGCTTGAAAATAAAATCACGATAGTAGCAGGAATTTCGGGAGTTGGAAAAACCAGTCTGATCAATCTTCTTGAAATCGGAGAAATGCATAAAGTAGGAGAAGTCAGCAGAAAACTAAAAAGAGGGAAACACACGACCCGCCATACGGAATTATTACAGATTGGGAAAGAATCCTGGGTGGCGGATTCCCCTGGGTTTAGTTCGCTGGAATTTCCCGATGACGTTTCAGCTGAAGAAATACCAAAAGCGTATCCTGAGTTTAGAAAATATGATCATCTGTGTAAATTTAATAATTGTTTTCATCTTAAAGAGCCAGACTGTGAAATAAAAAGGCAACTAGAAGCCGGCGTTATCAGTAAAAGCCGTTATAATAATTACAAATACTTTATTGATGAAATAAGGAACAGGAAGGAAAGAAGGTATTAATATGATTATCGCGCCATCATTGTTATCAGCCGATTTCGGCAAGTTAGCTCAAGAAGTTAAAGAAATTGAACTGGCAGGAGCTGACTGGCTACACCTGGATATTATGGATGGACACTATGTGCCAAACATTAGTTATGGCCCGATGGTTGTCGGGGCATTAAGGCCACATACGGAGTTGTTTTTTGACGTGCATCTGATGATTGACAATCCGGATGCATTTATCAGGGAATTTAAAGAGGCGGGAGCCGATATGATTACCGTCCATCAGGAAAGTACAAGACATCTTCACCGCACCATTCAGTCCATTCGGGCGATGGGAATTAAGGCAGGGGTATCACTAAATCCGGCTACTTCACTTTCTGTGCTTGATTATATTCTTACAGATATAGATATGGTGCTTTTAATGAGTGTCAATCCCGGTTTTGGCGGACAATCCTTTATTCCTGAAACACTGACAAAAATAGAAAAATTAAAAGCAATGGCCGAAAAAATAAATCCGGATCTGTTGATACAGGTTGACGGTGGAATCAACAAAGATAATGCCAAAGACGTTATCAGTGCCGGAGCGGATATACTAGTGGCTGGTTCAGCGGTATTTGGTGCGGCTGACAGAAAAAAAGCCATAGAGGACTTTAGAAGTGTTAAATAAATTAAAAAGGAGTTTTTATGAAAGATCAGATAATAAGAGCGACAGCACTAAATAATACAATCAGAATTTCTTCAGTGATTACAACGGGTATTGTTGAGGAGGCAAGAACCAGGCATCACTTAAGCCCCGTAGGATGCGCTGCCTTAGGCAGAGCGATGACAGCCAATCTATTAATGACCTGGGGCCTTAAAGGCGAAGGTTCGCTGACCATTCGTTTTTTAGGTGATGGTCCGATTGGAGGAGTCATTTCTCAGGCTTTTTCAGATTACACAGTAAGAGGATATGTGGGAAATCCGGATTTGGATCTTCCGTTAACGGCAGAAGGAAAGCTTGATGTGGGGTCAGCGATCGGTTCCGGGCAACTTAATATCACAAAGGATATCGGCTTAAAAGATCCGTATTCAGGAACAACGGATCTTGTTTCCGGAGAAATCGGAGATGACATTGCGCAATATTACCTGGAGTCCGAACAGATTCCTTCTCTTGTAGCGTTAGGCGTTCTTGTTGATATCGACTACAAAGTGATTGCTGCAGGCGGAGTCATTGTTCAGGCGCTTCCCGGTGCCCCGGAAAATGTGCTTGATTTGATCGAGGAAAAGTTTTTATTAGGAAAAGGCATCAGCATCTTAA
Source organism: Clostridia bacterium (assembly GCA_007123515.1). Taxonomy (GTDB): domain Bacteria; phylum Bacillota; class Peptococcia; order Peptococcales; family SKKY01; genus SKKY01. The sequence goes on along the minus strand of SKKY01000129.1, from coordinate 2,076 downwards.
TTAACAATGGAAAAGATGCAAAGGGGTTACTTGACCATTATCTTGAGGGCATTGATTATAAGCTTTTGGAAGAATACGATGTTGCCTATGACTGCAAATGCAGTAAGGAGCGTTTTAAAAATGGTCTTTACACACTCGGTACGAGCCAACTGCAGGAAATTATTGAGAATGACGGACAGTGTGAAACGCGGTGTCATTTCTGCAATGATATGCATACCTTTGATGAAGATGAGTTAAAAGAAATATTAGATTCCATTCAGAATCAAAACTAAAAATAAGCACAAAAAAAGGCTTACTTCAGAGCAATAGCTCTAAGCAGGCCTTTTCTTTGGTTGCTGTAAATTAAACCGTTCGCTGAACTTTACCAGAACGGAGGCATCTTGTACAAGTTTTAATTCTCATTGGTGTACCATTTACTACTGCCTTTACTCTTTGTAAATTCGGAGCCCATTTTTTCTTGCTACGGACATGAGAGTGACTAACCTGCATACCGGTTGAAACTCCTTTGCCGCAAACTTCGCAGACACGTGACATAATGAAACCCCCTCTCATCAAATTAATACTAAAACCACTAGATGATTTTAACATTAATGTTTCTGTATTGCAAGTAGTAAAAAATATTAGTATGATGAGGCTATGACTGTCCAGGATAAGTTTTATTTTACCACATGAAAGGGGCTGCTGGGGTTATGAGACAAAAAATATTTGAGATATTACTTGAAGAAAGTGATTACATATCGGGTGAGGAAATAAGTGAACGGCTGGGCGTCTCTAGAACGGCTGTCTGGAAACATATAAAGGCGCTAAAAGAAGATGGTTATCAAATAGAGGCGGTTCCCAGAAAAGGATATACGTTAAAAAACCGGGTTGATAAATTATTGAAAACAGAAATTACAGCTGAGCTACAGACCATCAAGTGGTCTAAAGACAATATCTATACCTATGGATCGGTTGATTCGACGAATATCATCGCAAAAAAATTTGCGGCTGAAGGTAAGCCAGAAGGCACCTTTGTGATTGCTGAGGAGCAGACGAAAGGAAAGGGACGAATGGGACGTGACTGGTCTTCTCCTTATGGAAAAGGTATCTGGTTTTCATTTATTCTGCGTCCGGAAATTTTACCAGTCAGAGCCTCAGAAATTACTTTTGTGATCTCTGTGGGTATTAGGGAAGGGATAAAAAGATACACCGGTAAAGATGTGAAAATAAAATGGCCGAACGATATCCTTCTTGATCAAAAAAAAATTGTAGGGATTCTTACAGAAATATCTGCTGAAATAGAACGCATTAATTATATCGTTGCCGGAATCGGGATTAATGCGAATCAGGATTTGGAAGATTTTCCTGAAGAACTGCAACAAAAAGCCACATCCTTAAAAATCTGCACGAGTAAAGAAATTGACAGAAACAAACTGCTGCGTTTTATTATTGAAGAGCTTGAAAAAATGTACATCACATATGTTGAGAAGGGGTTTGCAGAAATACTTAGCATCTGGGAGAAACATAATATTACACTTGGGAAAAGAGTAAAAGCCGTTACTTTTGACTCAGAGATAAATGGTCTGGCTGAAAAAATAGATGAACAGGGATATTTAGTCATTAAAGATGATCAGGGAAAGGAACACAAGGTTGTTGCCGGAGATGTATCATTAAGAAGAGAAGATGGCAGTTATATTTAGTAATTAGTTTTGCTTGAAAAAAATATGTTTTATGATTATAATTGTCATGAACAAATTGTAAGAAAATTCTAGAAAAAGAATTATGGTGGGGGACGATACTATGTCTGAAGACAGACAGGGGACAATTTTTATTACTGGATACGCAAAACTTCCAACAGCCATTACTGCGGAAAAGCTTTATCAAGTGATTGCAATTGGTTTGGAAGTTGAGCCTGAAACAGGCCTTATCATTGACGCGGACTGTACTTTGGCAACAAGTCTTGGTCGTGATTTCTTTAAAAGAGTGTCTGTGGGTCACAACCTGGAAACTGGAGCAGAAGAATTAATAGCTCAATTTGAAAAAAGATACCACGGAAGTGCCAGGAAAGCAATTATTACCGCATTGAAGCTGGTTCAT
>SKKY01000015.1 GCA_007123515.1 Clostridia bacterium | reverse complement strand
GGCAATATTGACTGAAAAATTATCCACACGCAAAGAAGGCAGGGATATCCCCACTCCTTTACTACTTTGTGCATCGGCTGTTATTTTAATCAGGTCTTCAATGCAGCTGTAATCACTGGTGCTTAACGAAGTAAAAGCGACTTCATCGTAGCCTGTATTATCTATGATCTTTTCTACCTGATTGGCTAAGACTTCTTTGCTGCGTTCTCTAACCGGACGATAGACCATTCCGGCATGACAAAAACGGCAGCCACGGTTACATCCTCTAAGTACCTCAACGATCGCACGGTCATGGACTGTTTCAATATATGGCACAATCGGCTTTATCGGAAAATCGGCTTTATCCATGTCCGCTACTGTTCTTTTTACGACAGGAAAGGGCGCTTGTGCATGATTTGGCGTAACAATTCCCTTTTGATCGGCATCATAGAACTTTGGGATATACAAACCTGAAATGGACAACAATTCCTCTAAGAGCTTTTCTTTATCCATCTGTCCACTTCGCTTGACTTTATGCAGACGAACGGCTTCAAATACTTCAAGGATAACTTCCTCACCATCTCCGATAATAAAGACGTCGATGATGTCTGCTAATGGTTCCGGGTTATAGACACAGGGACCACCGGCGATAATCAGCGGATGATCGTTTGTGCGATCCTCTGAACGCTTAGGAATATGGCCTAAATCAAGAATATTTAAAATATTGGTAAATGTCATTTCATATTGCAGGGTAAATCCGATCACATCAAACTCAGCAATCGGCTTTTTGCTTTCCAGGGCAAACAAGGAAAGCTGCTGGTTACGCAGGGCTTCTTCCATGTCGATCCAGGGGGTAAATACCCGTTCCATCAGCATGTGCGGATGATTGTTTACAATATGATATATGATTTTAAGGCCTAAATGGCTCATTCCTACTTCATACGTATCGGGAAAAGCAAACAGGGTCTTAAGATTGGTGGTCTCCCAGTCTTTTTGAACCGTATTATATTCATCACCCAGGTAGCGCAGTGGTTTTTCTACCGTGTGCAGGATTTTCTGTATTTTTTCATCCGGAATGTACCGAATGCTGTTGTTTTCACTCATTATCTCAACTTCCTCTCTAAATAATTATTATACTATAGGTTGCTGGTTTTTAACAAATATTTACATGTTTTTTGTTTTCTCATTTTTATGGTAAGTTATTGCTACGTATGTGTGTGTATGTATTAACTTTTTCTATCTTATAAGGAGTGTTCCCTATGTTTGTAAATAAACGAATTAACTATTTCTTTATTGTTTTAGGCGCTGCGGCCCTGATTCTTTTTGCAACAACGCTGCATAAAGAAAGTTTTGCCAATAGTCCCCCGACTTTGGTGATCAATAACCAGACCATTGACTATTCGCCGGGGCCTCAGATCATTGAAGGAAGAACGCTGGTTCCGATTCGGGTGATTTCTGAGACACTTGGAGCCGACGTTGTCTGGGACGAGCAGGAAAGAACGGTATCCGTAAAAAAAGAGGGGCGTTCTGTTCTTTTGCATATTGAAAGCCACCTTGTTAATTACAAAGAAGAAGGTTTCGATTATGATGTGATCGATGTGCCTCCAAAAATCATAGAGAGCCGGACCTTTGTACCCTTGCGACTCATCAGTAATGTATTGGGCGCCGATATCAACTGGGATGGCCGCACAAGAACCGTAGAGATTGAAAGTGCGGATCGCGAACTTAGTAGTTTTTCTGATCTCTCAATTACTTCACCATGGAAAAACCAGACCGTGGTCGGAAAGACTTCTTTGAAAATTTCTGATGGCGGTTCCCTTCCGGCACAGGCTGCTGAAATACGCTACCTGCTACTTGATCCTTCAACAAGAAAAGGGGTTGTAATCGCCCGTGGGACAGATATTAAAAGTGCCTATGAATGGCTGCCTGAAACCAGTCTGAATGGTTCCCATCTTCTGGTTGCCGCTGTGTACAATGCGAATGGGCAGGTCATTGCCGGGGATGCTATAAACCTTACAATTTCGGTCAATCCAAAAGCTGAAATAAAGGGGATTACTAACAATCAGGTTTTCTCCCAGCTACCGGTTACTGTACAAGCTGGTTTATCTTTTTCACCAAAATATGTAACCTATGAGTTTACCAATCTTGATACTAAAAAAACCACTCAGTCAAGAGAAGCCGATCCTTTTGGAACGTATAACTGGCGGCCGATGGCTGATGATAACGGTCGCTTTTCCGTTACCGTAACGGCCACGGATCATGACAATAAGACCTATACCAGTCCCGAAGTCTATTTCGAACTGACCCTCGAAAGGAATCTGGCTTTAGGAGGCGTTCGCTCCGGACAGGCAATAACCGGACCGGTAAGTCTCTCAGCCACCAGGAATTTTGAAGTCAGTCAAACGCAGTACTGGAAACGCAATACAGCAACTGATGAGGCCACGATGATTTCTCAGACCGGCTTTGGAGCTCATCAATGGTTTCCGGGTCCGCAGGAACAGGGTTCCTATGAGCTTTATGTCCGGGTGCTTGATACCCGGCTCAGACCCTATACCAGTGACCCAGTTCCGGTGACCGTTAGCGGAACACCTCAGCTTAGAATCAGAGGCGTCGGACCTGATCAGGTAATTACCGGAGAGATTACCATGACGGCACAGAGTAACGTACCATTGCAACAGGTGCAATTTGAATTGCTTAACCCTTCCGATGGCAGCCGAAAAACAATTGCCTCCGGCGATGCCGTCGATGAGAGTTTCGCCTGGACACCATCATCTAATGATGCCGGTAATCGTGTGATCCGGGTCATCGGGCAGCGCTCCGGTGGAAATTCGCTAACTAGCCAAGAGATTCCGGTAACTATTTACCTTGGTCAGCTGCATAGCGCAAAAGCTATTATCGAACGTGAAAAATTTAAGGATTTTGCTTCCGAGCTGGCTTTGGAGTCGGCCTCTAAAACAGGCATGTCGGCATCACTGCAGACTGCACAGGCGATTCTTGAAACCGGATGGGGTCAGAGCCTTCCTGTTGATAAATACAGCGGAAAATTTTCCCGTAATTTATTTGGCATCAAAGGCAGCGGTCCGGCTGGATCAGTCCTTTCTAATACCTGGGAAGAATATAATGGGGTGGCCTTCCGAACGGATGCTCACTTTAGGGCCTACCATAATGTCAATCAAAGCTGGGATGACCATAAGAATCTGTTACTTTTAGCTGCAAGATATGAGCCTTTCCGGGCTGTGATGCATGATAGCAGTCAGGGAGCCTGGGCTCTTAGAAGATCCGGTTACGCCACCGATTCACTCTATCCGATTAAACTGATGGATATCATTCGCTTGTATGATCTAAAAAAGCTTGACGAGGTAGATTTCTAAGAAAGACTACCCAAAAAAAAGACTGTTTCTCTTTTGAGAGACAGTCTTTTTTAATTTCTTATTTTTTCCTAAAAGATTATATATAAAGATTATATATTATATGCGTTCATTGCATGTTCTTCAATATCAAGACCTTCAATTTCTTCTTCCTGTGTCACTCTGATTCCGATGGTTGCCTGAACAACTTTTACAACGATAAAGCTAAAGGTGATACACCAGATAAATACCGATGCAATACCAATTACCTGTGCCATTAACAAACCCGCACCACCACCATAAAATAAACCATCACCCAATGCAAAGAATCCTACCGCCAGTGTTCCAAATGAACCACTGACTCCGTGTACAGAGATGGCTCCAACAGGATCATCAATTAAAAGTGTTTTTTCTAAGAACAGTACCGCCATTACCAGCAACACGCCCGCTATACCACCTATTACAATGGCTCCTATGTGTGATACGACATCCGCTCCAGCTGTAATGGAAACCAGGCCGGCCAGAGCACCGTTTAGCGTAAAGGTAATATCGGGCTTGCCAAACTTAAACCAGGAACACGACATTGATGTTATTGTTGCAGCTGATGCTGCTAAAGCGGTATTTGTTGCAATGATTGTAATTTCCACTGCAGCCATACCGGACAAGGTGCTTCCTGAATTAAAGCCGAACCATCCGAACCAAAGGATCAGAACACCAAGGGCACCAAGCGGAATATTGTGGCCCGGGATTGTATTTACTCCACCACTGCGATCATATTTTCCATGTCTTGCCCCCAGTACATAGGCGATTATTAAGGCTGACCATGCTCCAACGGAGTGAACAACAGTTGAGCCAGCCAGATCATGGAAACCTATGGCATCAAGCCACCCAGCACCCCATATCCAATGAACGACTACTGGATAAGTAATGCTTGTTGTTAATACAGCAATCGCTATATATGCCGGAAACTTAATCCTCTCTGCAACCGCTCCCGAAATGATAGTAGCCGATGTTGCTGCAAAACCGCCTGAAAGAACCATGTACCAGGTGTATAGGTGTCTAAATCTCCAAATCCTTTTAACGCAAAGCCGGAGCTTCCGATAATGCCTGCAATGCTGTCTCCAAAAGCAACGGCAGATCCAACAAAAAAGAACATGAGCACGCCGATTGCGACTGTCACCATATTTTTCATAAGGATATTAATCGTGTTTTTTGATCTTGTAAATCCCGACTCAACCATTGCAAAACCTGCGTGCATGATAAAGACCAAAAAACCCGTGATCATAATCCACATGGTGTCAATGGCCAGGATGATATCGCCGATCGCCCCTTCATCTTCAGCCAGCTCAGCGCAAAAACTGTTTACTCCAAATATCATAAATAAAAATATCAAGACTACTATTTTTTTCATAGCACACTCCTTAATTTTCTTACAATGCCTCATTGCCCGTTTTTGAAGTGCTGATGCACAACGCATCGGCTATTTCATAAATAAATATTTTTCCGTCTCCGGATTTACCGGTTTTTGCATTATCCATAATGATTGCCACTATTTCGTCAACCAATTCATCTTTTACCACTATTTCGATTTTAACTTTTGGCTGCAAACTAATATTTACCGGGGTCCCTCTGTAAAACTCTTTGCGTTTTTTTTCAAGTCCGCTACCCATAACCTGTGTAATGGTAATTCCTTTTATGCCATAATCATATAATGATGTTTTCAATTCCTCCAGCCTGGAAGGACGGATTATTGCTTCAATTTTTTTCATTATTTTTACCTCCAAATAGTTCTGCGTGCTGACAATATACCCAAAAATATGCATTTGCATCCAATTTTTCATTATTTTGTTTTCCTGCACACAAAAAGGCTGCTTCTCCTTAGAGAAACAGCCTTTAGTCTTTTTTCTTTTTCTGGTTATTATTATTTACACCTTGTTTAAAGGCTTATAAATGATACGCGCTCATTGCGTGCTCTTCAATGTCCAGACCGTTAATTTCTTCTTCCTGTGTCACTCTGATTCCAATTGTTGCCTGAACTACTTTTGCGACTATGAAGCTAAAGGCAATACACCAAACAAATACCGCTGCTATACCGATTAACTGTGCAGTTAATAGGCTTGCACCACCGCCGTATAGTAATCCATCACCTAATGCGAAGAACCCTACCGCCAGTGTTCCGAATGCTCCGCAGACACCGTGTACAGAGATGGCACCTACAGGATCATCAATACGAATTTTTCTGTCTAAGACTTGTACCGCTACGATTAGTAATACACCCGCAATACCACCTGTGATGATCGAGCCGATTGGTGACATGATATCAGCACCTGCTGTAATGGAAACCAGTCCAGCCAACGCACCGTTTAGTGTGAATGTGATATCCGGCTTCCCGAATCTAAACCATGAGAAGAACATCGATGTTACCGTTCCTGCAGCAGCCGCCAAAATGGTATTGGTGGCAATAATCGCAATGTCAACAGCAGCCATACCCGATAAGGTACTACCAGGGTTAAATCCAAACCAGCCAAACCAAAGGATTAAAACACCCAAGGCTCCAAGTGGAATGTTGTGACCCGGAATAGTATTTACTTCACCGTCGGGACCATATTTTCCAAATCTTGATCCTAGTACGTACGCGATAATCAATGCTGACCACCCACCTACGGAGTGAACAACAGTTGAACCAGCCAGGTCATGGAAGCCTAATGCATCGAGCCATCCGCCGCCCCATACCCAATGAACGACAACCGGATAGGTAATGCTTGTAGTTAATACGGCAATTACAATGTATGCCGGGAATTTAATTCTTTCGGCAACCGCTCCCGAAATGATTGTTGCGGCTGTTGCTGCAAATACTGCCTGGAAGAACCACGCACCAGGTGTATAGATATCAAAATCGAAGTCTCCAAAGCCCATCAGAGCAAAACCGGAACTTCCAATAAGGCCTGCGATGCTGTCTCCGTAGGCAATAGCAAAACCAACAAAGAAGAACATGATCACACCAAGTGAAATTGTCACCATATTTTTCATAAGAATATTGATCGTATTCTTCGATCTTGTAAACCCTGACTCAACCAGGGCAAAGCCAGCATGCATGAAGAAGACCATGAATCCTGCAATCATAATCCAGATGGTATCGATTGCCAGAATGATATCTCCTACCGTTTCCTCTACTTCAGCTAACTCGGCGCCAAAGCTGTTTACTCCAAATATCATAACCATAAATAAAAATAATAATATTTTTTTCATAATAATCTCCCTCTCTGTTTTTTTCTTTACCTACAACGCCTCGTTATCGGTTTCTGAAGTTCTGATACGTATCGCACCGGCTACTTCATATATAAATATTTTTCCGTCTCCAACTTTACCGGTTTTTGAATTATCGACAATAATCCCAATAATATCCTCGACTACTTCATTTTTTGCCACTATTTCAATTTTTATTTTAGGCAGCAAATTTAGCTTTACAGGATTTCCTCTGTAAAATTCTGTCTGACCTTTCTGAAGTCCGCAGCCGGAGACCTGTGTGATCGTAATCCCGTTTATGCCATAATCAGATAACGCTGTTTTTACTTCCTCCAGTTTTGAAGGGCGGATAATCGCTTCAATTTTTTTCATTGTTTTTACCTCCATTTAATTCAATTTTGTTTATATTAAAGGGTCATGGAGTTTTAACTAATGGATTAAATGGGGGATCCTAATAATTTTTTTAATCCATGACCCTTAATAACTGAGCACCTTTAATAAAAAAGGCGCCCAGTGAAAACTTATTATGATAATAAGTCTTCTCTGGACGCCCTTGTCCTGTTACGTATTCGAATAAGAAAATTCTCTGATAATTTTTTCTGCAACCACTTTCATACTTTTTCCTGTATTCATACTAATTTTCTGAATTAGCTTATGCGCTTCCGGTTCCTCTAAATTTTTGTTTTTAACCAGAAGCTCTTTCGCTCTGTTAATCTTTTTCTTTTCTGCCAGCATTTCATTGACATCAACCAGCTTTTTTTCTAATTCAATAATCTTTCTGTAGCTGATTGCCGTTGTTCTAACGGCCACTCGCAGCACTTCATAACTGATAGGTGTTGTAATGTATGTGGCTGCAATGCTTTCTTTCTCAATAATATCTTCAACAGGCTTCAGTAGTCTTTTGTTCGATACAATAAAGACTATGGGGCCTGTCTTTTCCCTTGCCAGAACTTTGGCCACCCGTATACCGTTTGTCCCATATTCTGTCGGATCGATAATGATTAATGCATTGATTATGTTATGTGTTTGTCTTACTACTTTCTCAGGATCATCATTTTCTATTACCTGAACAATTCCCATCTGGGCTAATGACATCTTAACCGATTGAAGCAATGATTTGTTCTTTAAGCAGATAATTGCTGATTCCCCCATCAACAGCACCACGCTTTCTTGCTACAAAAAAAATCCCTGAGCGCAGAGTATTATACTCGCACTCAAGGACCCCATTGTCCAAAAAATATTTTTAGTTGTAAGATTACCTCAGGTTGTTGTTCTTTGATATAATCCTTTGATGTTTATGATTATAGGGTGCATGTAAATCAAAGTCAACCAAGTTTCTTCATGTATACACTATACCTTAATTCTATACTGTATTTTTTAGTTGGCTGTTTTTTGCTGATTGAGACTTTCGTATTTCTTATATTTGTTTTGCTTGTCTCTTTCATTTTTGCTCAGGTGGATCTTGCGCAACCGATACGTTTTCGGTGTAATTTCTAAATACTCATCTTCTGCTAAATAAGCTAAGGACTGCTCTAAGCTAAGAGAACGTTTCCCTTTTAATTTGACCGCATCATCTTTAGAAGACGAACGTACATTAGTCAGCTGCTTTTGTTTGCAGACATTGATTGTCAGATCTTCGTCTTTTTTATTTTCTCCGACGATCATACCCTCATAGACATCCGTTCCCGGATCAATAAACAAGGTTCCGCGTTCTTCGGCAGACTGAAGTGCATATGAAGTTGCTGTACCGGTTTCCCAGGAAACAAGTACGCCATTTTTACGATCGCCGATTTCTCCGCTCATCGGACGGTGGTCAATAAAGGAATGCGTCAGAATTCCATAACCACGGGTTTCTGTTAAGAAGTCCGTTCGTAAACCGATAACACCTCTTGAAGGAATTTCGTACTTGATCTTTACGTTACCATTAATATTGGTCATATCGATCAAATCAGCCTTTTTGCGGCTCAGTAAATCCATAACCGCTCCGAGGTAATCTTCCGGCGTTTCAATAATTAATAGTTCATAAGGTTCCATTTTAACACCGTCGATCTCTTTTACGATAATCTGCGGTCTTGAAACCTGGAATTCGATGCCTTCGCGACGAAGTTTTTCGATGATAACAGCTAAATGCAACTCGCCTCTTCCGGCTACAGAGAACACATCGGCTTTGTCTGTTTTTTCCACTTTTAATGATACATCCGTATGCATCTCTTTTAATAATCTGGCTTCAAGCTTTCTTGCTGTATATGGGTCACCGTCTTTACCGGCAAAAGGAGCGTCATTGACTAAAAAGTTCATCTGCAATGTTGGCTCTTCGATGATAACGCGCTCAAGAGGCGCTATTTTACCTGGCTCGCAAAGCGTATCGCCAACATTTATTTCACCGACACCGGCAATGGCTACAATCTGTCCGGCTTCTGCAAACTCTACTTCTGTTCTTTTAAGACCGGAAAAAGAAAATAACTTGGTTACTTTCTGTTTTTCTGTTTTTCCGTCATTTTTGGCAATCTCAATCTGCATATTCAGTTTAATGCTTCCGTTTCTAACCACTCCGATTCCAATTTTTCCAAGAAAGTCGCTATAATCAAGCAGTGTAATCTGCAACTGCAGATCGTTATCAGGTAACCCGACCGGATTTGGAATGTAGGAAATGATCTCTTTAAATAACGGGTCTAAGTCGGTGCCTAAATCGTTTTGATCGGTTGAAGCGATGCCCTGTATGCCCGATGCATAAAGTACCGGAAAATCAAGCTGGTCATCATCTGCACCAAGCTCGATAAATAAGTCGATAACTTCATCAATAACCTCAGAGGGGCGAATGTAATCGCGATCCATTTTGTTAATAACAACGATCGGTTTTAATTGCTCTTCTAACGCTTTTTTTAAGACAAATTTTGTTTGCGGCATGCAGCCTTCATAGGCGTCGATAACAAGAAGAACGCCATCCACCATTTTCATGATTCGTTCTACTTCACCGCCAAAGTCAGCGTGTCCGGGTGTATCGATAATATTTATTCTGTAATCGCCGTAATCTACGGCAGTGTTTTTTGCCAAGATGGTAATGCCTTTTTCTTTTTCAAGATCGTTACTGTCCATCACTCTTTCCACTACTTTTTCATTACTTCTAAAGTTTCCAGTCTGCATAAGCATTTTGTCAACTAATGTCGTTTTTCCATGATCAACATGGGCAATGATGGCTATGTTTCTAATTAATTCTTTCTTCAAAGATGATTCCTCCCAAAATTTCGATAAAAAAGGAGCCATTTTTGGCTCCACTAAAATACATCTAATTATATGCTTAATTTGACTTTTGTGCAACGTTTATTTTATTTTATCGCTTCAGCTACTTCTTTAATCAGTTCCATATTCATGCCTTGATACTCTTCGGTCTGCCCCTGGTTAATTAACGATATCAATTTCGGATCAATGGCCAGGGAAGCCAGTACGTTAAGGCCTGATTCAAAAGCCATCGCTTCAGCGTAACTTTCTCCAAATGGCTCAATTCTCTCGGAGCACCCTTCGCATTGCATATAGGCCATATTTTCAACAACGCCAGCGATCGGAATTTGTAATTTTTCAAGCATTTTGATCGATTTTCTGACTATCAGATTGGTTGCATCCTGCGGTCCCGTGACGACAAGTACTTCATCAACCGGAATCACCTGAAGAACAGTAAGAGGGATATCTCCGGTGCCTGGCGGAAGATCGATTAAGAGATAATCAAGATCTGCCCAGATCACATCATCCCAGAATTGCTTAATCACAGTTGAAAGAACCGGACCACGCCACAGGACCGGGTCTTCGGGGTTTTCAAGCAAAAGATTCATCGACATCATAATGATGTTTGATTTTGTCTTTACAGGAAGAATCCCGATCTCGATTTTTTCAGGAATAGCCGTCACACCAAAAATGCTTGGTATACTAGGTCCGGTTAAATCCGCATCCAACACACCAACCCGATAGCCTTGCCTTTTTAACTCGATGGCTGTGAGTGCCGTAACGGAGGATTTGCCCACTCCACCTTTACCACTCATCACTCCAACAATCTTTAAAATGTTATTAGTGATTCCATTTCCTACTTTATCTTCCGGAATGTCCATTCTTTTCTTTTTATCGTGCCCCACAATAAACGCCCCTTTAGGTTCAATCAATTTTTTTAAAAAAAGGCCTGCAAAAAATTCTGCAGGCAAGTTGACTAACTGTGTACTGTTTTTGTTGTTTTCCCTTTTTTGTTAAAGTCCTAACGCATGAAATAAAATGGGCAGTGCTGCAAGCCCTATAGCAATATTTGTTACCCCGCAGATTTTGGTAATCAGCGGTCTTTGGCCGTACCAGGCAAAAGGAAGTAAGATTGTAAGCAGGTTAATCAGCAACAACACAACTCCCAATGGCCAGATAACACCATTGACAAAGATCTGTTTATAGGCCAGAACGGCCGTCATGAAAAAGATCCCTAAGAAAAAGTGGGCATATACTTTTTTATCCCCCGGATTATAAAAGTGCATGGCCACAACCACCCAGAATAAACCATATGTAGCAAAAATTGTACCCGTAAAAATTCTTGCTTCCGGAGCAATCCCCATATCAAATAAATACATACAAATCGCTGTAAATATCTGAGCAAAACCTCCGAAATATAACGCTACATGACCAAGACTCCTGCATAGTTTTTCATGATCAGTATCCTTGTCAACACCAATCCCTAATTGTTCAACTCCAAAAATCCAAACCGTAACAACCAGCCCGAAAACACCTATGGCTTCCGGATTTACAACATTCATTTAACACATCTCCTATTCTAAGTCCAGTTAGTCAAAAGAAGTTCTCTCTTTTATTTGATTTGAAAACAATATTGTTTTCAAAATCTGACTCAATAGATTGTTAATTGTGCAAATGAATCCTTCAAAAAAATATTATACGCCTAATCAAAAAACAAAGCAATAATACTTTTTAAAATTCGCCTTTAGATGTGTCCCCCTAAGTTATACCGTTGGGGACGTTTCCCTCTGGTATACCAGAGGGAAACGTCCCCAACTCCCAACTTACCAAATTTTTTTTACAGAAAAAGACCCGCTTGCTTTCCTGGTTGAAAACAAGCGGATCCTTTTATATTAGTGAACGCTTTTGGCGTTCTTTTACACGTATTGATTAATGATTAGTCTTTCACTGGCTTTAGGATAAATCCTAAGAAAGCGCCTATAAAACATAATGCTGCTGATGCTACGAATGCTGTCTGGTACGTTCCAGTTGCATCAAGGAAGAATCCAGCTAGCTGTGGACCGATCATACCGCCAACACCCCATGCGGAGAATAATACACCATAGTTTAAACCAAGGTTTTTTGCTCCGAAGAATGTAGCTGTTGTTGAAGGGTATACCGCAAGCATCGCACCGTAACCGAATGTGATAACACAAGCAGCTAATGTTAATGTCAGGAACCCACTAAAGGTTGATAGTAACAGTAGTGATGCACCCTGTGCTGCGTAAAGAATCATCATTGTTTTTCCGCCACCGATTTTATCGGACATAACACCGGCTGCAGGTCTGCCTAAGGCATTGGCGATCGAAGCGATCATAACAACTGTCGCGCCAGCTACAAGACCATTAGACTGTTCAAAAACGATTGTTGCTAAGTGACCAATGATCATAAGACCAGCTAAAGCTCCAACCAGGAACATTAACCATAATTGCTTAAACTGTGTTGTTTGGATCATTTCTTTCCATACGTATTCTCTTTTTAAGGCTACAGGAGCTGCCGCAGCGCCTGCTGGTCCTGGAGCAGCTGCTTTTGGAACTTCAGGATTTTTAAGCGTCATACCCATCGCAACAACAACTACGAAGAATAAAATACCTAATGTTCTGAAAGTTCCTGCAATACCCATTGTAGCAATTAAATAATTTGTAAGCGGGGCTATGTATAACGGTGCAAGCCCGAATCCACCAACAACTAAACCTGAAATAAGTCCTTTTTTCTCTGGCGGGAACCACTTAACCGCACATGGAGTCGTTGCAGCGTAACCTAAACCAATACCCGAACCACCAAGTACACCAAACGAAAAAGCTAACGCTACTGATGAACCAGATACAAAACTTGATAAGACCATACCGGCACCAATAAAACAACCTGCAAGTACAACAACAAATCTTGGGCCCATCTTATCCTGTAGTTTTCCTCCAGGAATCATCAGAACAGCAAACATTAAAATAGCAATCGTATAAGGTAATGATGCTTCTGATGCTGTCCAGCCGTTAACGTCTCTTAGGTTTCTTGCAAAAACACTCCAGGCGTAAAGTACACCGAAAGATAAGTTAATGAAGACACCCGCTAAAACTATCAGCCAACCTCTTTTCATTATAAAAATAACACCTCCGTATAATATTTGTTACCTCGGATGATTATACCACTATAAAATAAAGAATGTAAACAGGATATTACAATATTTCACATAAGTTTTATAAGCTCTCTATTATTATTTTTGCTTCTATAATGGCTTCTTTTGTCTTTGTAAACCCAGTCGCTCCGGGAAGATCTCTTTTTTCCACACAGGTTCGCACATCGATTGCCTGATAAATATCTTCTTCTATCATTTCCGAAAAACTTTTAAATTCACTCATCGTCATCTGATCTAATTCTTTTCCTTCAGCGATTCCATAAGCCACAAGTTTTCCGGAGACTTCATGGGCATCCCGAAACGGCAGCCCTTTATAAACCAGGTAATCAGCCAGGTCGGTGGCATTGGTATAGCCTTTTTTAGCCGCATCCAGCATGTTATCTTCTCTGATTCGCATAGTGGTCAGCATCGGCGCATAGACCAGCAAACATTTTTTTAAAGTATCAACGGTATCAAACAAGCTTTCTTTGTCTTCCTGCATATCCTTATTATAGGCCAGCGGCAAGCCTTTCATAACGGTCAGTATCTGCATTAGATTCCCATAGACCCGTCCGGTCTTACCGCGGACCAACTCCGCCACATCTGGATTTTTCTTCTGCGGCATAATGCTTGAACCGGTACTGTAGGCATCATCCAATTCAATAAATGCAGCCTCCTGGCTTGACCAGAAAATGATTTCTTCGGAAAGACGGCTTAAATGCATCATAGTAATTGAGGCAAACGATGTGAATTCGATGATAAAATCACGATCACTAACGGCATCTAGACTGTTACGGCTGATTTCCTGCATGCCGAGCTCTTCTTTGACGCGCTCCCTGTCCAGCGGAAAGGTGGTACCAGCCATCGCGCCAGAACCTAGCGGAGAAACGGATGTTCTTTTTGCCGTATCCAGAAGCCGCTGATAATCTCTATAAAACATCTCGAAATAGGCCATCATATGATGCGCAAAATTAATTGGCTGGGCTCTCTGCAGATGCGTGTAGCCGGGAAGAACGGTTTGAACATTTTTTTCTGCCACCGTTAGTAAAGCCTCCATCAGAGCCCTTAAAAGGTCCTGTATTTCCTCCATCTCACGAAGCAGATTCAGGCGAACATCAAGAGCTACCTGATCATTACGGCTTCTTCCGGTATGTAGTTTTTTTCCGGCATCACCAATTTTATCCGTTAGCAGGGATTCTATGTTCATATGAATGTCTTCTGATTTCTGATCAAATTCTACTTTACCGGCAGCGATTTCATCCAAAAGCTCTGAAAGACCATTGATAATCAGATGGCTTTCCTCTTCTGAAATAATTCCCTGTGCACCTAGCATCCTGGCATGAGCGATGCTCCCCTCAATGTCTTCTTTATATAGTCTCTGATCAAACGAAATGGAAGAATGGAAATCCTCCACCAACTGATCTGTCGTTTTTGAAAAACGACCTCCCCATAATTTTTTCACAATCCGCTCCCCTTTCTGTTATCTTTGATAACTGTTTCCTTCTAAAAAAAGAGACCGGGGAAAAATTCCCCGCGCCTCATCAATGACTCTGTTGCTTTTACTTCTTGCTTTGTTCCATCATCGCTTTGATTTTAAGCGGCAATCCAAAGAGTCTGATAAAACCTTCCGCATCTTTCTGGTTATAGACATCATCTTCCTCGAAGGTTACAAATTCTTCACTATATAGTGAGTATGGAGACTGCGCACCGGCGGCCATCACATTACCTTTATAGAGTCTTAGCTTTACCAGACCGGTTACGTTTTCCTGAGTCGTATCAATAAAGGCATCTAAAGAATTCTTAAGTGGCGTGTACCACAGTCCGTCATAGACCAGCTGGGCATATTTTACGGATACCAGCTGCTTGTATTCCATCGTGGCTCTGTCAAGGGTCAGTGCCTCAAGCTCCTGATGGGCTCTAAATAGAATTGTTCCGCCCGGAGTTTCATATACGCCTCTTGATTTCATGCCGACAAGTCTGTTTTCTACCATATCCACGATACCAACACCATTTCTGGCACCAATCTCATTTAGCGCTTCAAGCAATTCGACAGGAGCCAGCTTTTTACCATTTACGGATACCGGAATGCCTTTTTCAAATTCCACTTCAACATATTCCGCTTCATCCTTGGCCTGCTCCGGATGCTGGGTAATCATGTAGATATCCTGCTTTGGCTCATTCCAAGGATCTTCAAGGTCCGAACCTTCATGACTTAAATGGAACAAATTTCTGTCCATGCTATAGTTTTTCTCTTTTGTTGCAGTGACCGGAATGTTTCTTTCCGCTGCATATTTTAAAGCGTCTTCTCTTGATTTAATGTCCCACTCTCTCCATGGCGCTACTATTTTAAGTTTTGGATTTAAGGCAAAGGTAGTCACTTCAAAGCGAACCTGGTCATTACCTTTTCCGGTGGCACCATGCGATACATAATCGGCGCCTTCTTTTTCAGCAATCTCCACTAGTTTTTTTGCGATCAGCGGACGGGCAAAGGATGTGCCCAGTAAGTATTTCCCTTCGTAAAGAGCTCCCGATTTGATCACCGGAAACACAAAGTCACGTACGAATTCTTCTTTTAAATCTTCGATATAGATTTTAGTGGCACCGGATGCGATCGCTTTTTCATTTAACGGATCGAGTTCTTCCCCCTGGCCCAGATCTGCAGCCATACAAATAACTTCTACCCCGTAATTTTCTTTTAACCAAGGAATAATAATCGAGGTGTCTAATCCTCCCGAATACGCCAATACTACTTTTTTCATTGTCTTTCCCCTTCCTGAAATTCATTTTAGTCTGTTATTGCTTCTTTTACATAATGACGGCAGCCATAATACCTTTGTGAGCATGAAGTCGGTTCTCAGATTCCGAGAAGATGACATCTGCAAATTTTTCAAATACGTCTGCTGAAATCTCCTGCCCTTTATAAGCCGGCAGACAATGCATAACAATCGCGTCACTCTTTGCTAATTCTAGCACTTTTTCGTTTAACTGGAAACCACTAAAAGCGGTTCTGCGCCCTTCGGCTTCCTCTTCCTGACCCATACTTGCCCAGACATCGGTATAGAGCACATCAGCATCTTCGGCTCCTTCAAACGGACAATTCACATAGCGAAGGATTGTTTCAGGATTGCTTTTTAGTGATTCAGCCAATTCGCGTATTTCCTGTTTAACCCCATAGCATTCAGGAGTGGCTATCGTCACATTCATCCCCATAATCGCTCCGGCAATTAACAGCGAATGAGCTACATTATTCCCATCTCCAATGTAGGTCAGATTGATTCCTTTAAGCGTCCCTTTTTCTTCAATAATCGTCATCATATCAGCAACGATCTGCGTCGGATGGTATAGATCAGTTAACCCATTAATCACCGGCACACTGGCGTGCTTTGCAAGATCTTCCACTTCTTGCTGATCAAAGGTTCTGATTAAAATGGCATCAACGTAGCCTGATAAGACCCTCGCTGTGTCTTCAATCGGCTCACCTCTTCCGATCTGCGTCTCATGGGGACTTAAAAACACACTGCTGCCTCCCAGCTGGTACATGCCGACTTCAAAGGCAATCCGGGTCCTGGTGGAAGCTTTTTTAAAAATCATGGCTAACACCCTGTTACTTAACACCGGATTATCACCACCGGCTTTGTGCCTTTTCTTAATATGAAAGGCCAATTCTAGAATGTAGTCAATTTCATCTTTTGAGAAATCCTTCAGGGATATAAAATCCCGCCCTTTTAAAGAAATCAATGCGTTCACTCCTTTATTTTATGAATAATTATACTTTCTGGCGTATAAAATTGCAATATGATTCTTTTGCAGTGTACAATCTAATTATATCCTAAAACCTTGATCTTTACACATATTAGTACTAGACTAAGAACAAGGAGGTGTTTTTATGAGTTATGAAACTGTGATTGTTTCAAAAGATAACTACATAGGAACCATATCGTTAAATCGTCCGGATGAATTAAATACCTTTAGTTCCCGTCTGGCTGAAGACCTGAACAACGCTCTGCTGGATATGGACGCCGATCCGGCAAT
>SKKY01000191.1 GCA_007123515.1 Clostridia bacterium | reverse complement strand
CATGTACCGTGGGGCACACGGGAACTAACGCTTGTGGAGATTGTGTAAGACCTCAGCTAATGAGGCGGTAGTCATTGAAACAAGAAGCCCCCACTTCCTATAAGTGGTGGGAGTATGTCACATGATCTCTATTCCATCCTGTAAACTATAGTTTATCTTATGTCTGGAAAGATAACAAACAATTTCTTTAGTCAGCGTATCCCCAGGGTAAACAAGAGGGATGCCCGGCGGATACTTTGCTACAATCTGAGCCGATATCTTGCCCTGCGCCTCTTCCACCGCCACTTTTTGACTTGATAAAAGATCAAGCTCTGAAGGTTTTAACAAAGGTTTTCTAATCGGCTCCGTTATGGCTTCTGCCGGCATTTTAAGACTCGGCTTAATGGTGCTTAGTGCTTCATCAAGTTCGTAGAGGGCTGCAAAAAGATAATCAAGCATCTCATTGCTGCAGTCTAAAGGAAGCAAAAATAACAGTTCATAATCCGAGAGGATCTCCGGTTCTATCCGATGCGTATCTCTGATGATCTTTTCTGCGTTGGTTTTTAACTTTCTGTCCGATGTCAGCCATAGTTTAAAAGGATCCGACTGATTGATCGACTCTTTATGTAATACCATATGGGTAAACGTTTGTTTCTCTTTGTGTGTCGCAATCCTTTGTGCTGTCTGCTTTAGTTCTGCCGCCTTGTTGCAGTACATATTAGCCGCAGCATCGATGGTAGCCATAATGAGATAGGAAGGTGATGTGGTCTGAAAGAGATTAATGGCCTTTCTGAAATTATGGTCTCTGCATTTTTTTCCGGTCAGCAGCACACTGCCCTGGTTTAAGACCGGAAGCATTTTGTGCCAGCTCTGTATGGACACATCGGCTCCGAGGCTAATGGCACCCGGCAGCAGTTCCTGCATAAATGGAAAATGTGCTCCGTGCGCCTCATCCACAATAACGGTCAGGCCATGGTTCTTTGCCGTACGGATGATCTCTTCCATCTTATATCTTTGTCCGTAGTAATTTGGGTAGGTCACCACCAGTACTTTTGAAGATGGATATCTGTAAATGGCCTCGGTAAGATTGTCCGGGTTAATTCCCAGTTGCGCACCCGTCTGATCATCATAATCAGCGGCGATAAAGATCGGTTCCGCACCGGAAAGAATGATCGCATGATAGACGGCCTGGTGACAGTTCGAAGCGATAAAAATTTCTTTGTTTTTAGCCAGGGCGTATATCGCTGCTAAAAGTCCGGCTGTTGAACCGTTAACAAGCAAAAATGCTTGTTCAGCCTTATTAATTGCTGCAATGCGTTTTTCTGTTTCAAGAATCATGGCAGAAGGAGCCTGCAGATTATCTGTTTCAGGAAGCTCAGTCAGATCAAAGGTAAACATCTTTGAGCCTAACGCTTCAACCAGCTCCTCCGGTATCAGCTTGCCTGATTTATGTCCGGGCATATGCATAGAGAGGTATTGTTTCGATGCATATTCTTGTAATCCCTTAAAAATCCCTGTCATCATACACTCCTTAGAAAAAAGGAGTCGTGTCTGTTAGTGCATCACACGGCTCCCTTATTATTTCTTTCTATTTGATTTTACGAATAATGCCCAGCGGAGTCTGCTCATGATCCTGTCCGAGCGGATTGTCTTTTAAGATTCTAATTACTTTATCGCGATCCAGACTTTTATCTGAGCTGCCTAGTACACTACCGCTGATATCATTAATATCCACAATGATCGTTTTTATACCACCCAGAAACTGACTTACCTCAGAGGCGACTTGATCCGGCTTATCTGGTCCAAGTACCACATATTCATTATACGGTGGCAATGTATTCGGTGTGGGACCGTCAATTGATGATGCCTTATAGCCTGCAATCTGATAAAAGACCCCTTTTTTCCCAAATGGCTTGGTAACCGCGCTTCCGGCTGTTGCCAGTAAAATTCTTGGAACACCACACTCTTTTAGAGCCATTTCCATCGTTTCCGGCATACCAAGACCAATTCCTGCCGGCGTCTTAGTAACAAAGCTGGCTAAAAATCTTGCTAGGGGACCGGGCTTAATGTCCACAAGTTTTACCGCACGACCCTGTGTCACCGCCACTATTTTTTCTGTAATAAAGAAGATGTCATCCTCTTTGAGTTCCGGTTTTGCATACGTTTCGACCACATCGAGAAGCTTGTCATCACGAAGAATGACATGTGTTTTTATTGGTATGCGCAGAAATGATTCACCATCAAGCTTAATTTCCGGCTTCTTTACTTTTTTTACTGGCTCAGACAAATTGACTCCCCCTTATTTCCTTATCCTCAGACGTCTCTGCGTCCAAGAAATGCTTTTGATAATGTAATCTCGTCAGCATAATCAATATCTCCGCCTACAGGAATGCCCTGAGCAATTCTTGTTACCCGAATCTCCAGCGGTGTTATTAATTTTGCCAGATACAAGGCTGTTGTATCTCCTTCAATAGTCGAGTTGGTAGCGATAATGATTTCTTTTACTTTTCCGCTTTCCAGCCTTTTTAACAGGGCACGAATACTAAGCTGTTCCGGTCCGATACCGTCAATCGGAGAAATCGCTCCATGAAGAACATGGTACAGACCTTTGTATTCGTTTGTTCTTTCAAGCGCCAGCACATCTTTAGGGTTTTCAACCACACAAATTATTTCCTGATTTCTCGTCTGGCTTCTGCAAACAGAACATTCCCGCTGGTCTGTATAATTTCCGCATGTTTCGCAAAGTTTTATTTTATGTTTAATTCCCATCACCGATTCTCCGAGCTCCTCGGAATAAGACTCTGGGCTGCTTAGCACAAAAAATGCCAGCCTTTGCGCTGTTTTAGGGCCTATTCCCGGCAGCTTTGAAAAGGCTTCAATCAGTTTTTCTATTGGTTCCGGATATTCATACATTTAAAACATGCCGCCAGGCATTCCGGGAATCTTCATATTTCCGGTAATTTTACCCATCTCTGTACTCATCGTTTCCTGTGCTTTTTTCAACGCTTCATTCGTTGCTGCCAGGATCAGATCCTGAAGCATTTCCACATCATCCGGATCAAGAACCTCCGGGTCAATTTGTATGTCGAGCACTTCATTTTTTCCATTAACGACAACCTTTACTACACCACCGCCGGCTGTTGCTTCATAGTTTCTTTCCTCAAGCTCACCCTGAATCTTTGCCATTTCTGTCTGCATTTTTTGTACCTGTTTCATCATTTTATTCATATTTCCCATTCCCATGTTATTTCCTCCTGTAATTTTATCGTTTATTTATTGTAATCTGTGATTTAAGAATCTTTCGATTCTACGATGGATGAACTAAAAATCTTCATTGCTTCACCAACGACATCAAACTCTTCGTTTGACTCTTCCGTTTTGTTATCCGGAGTTTCACCGGAATTTTTTTTATCTGGCTCTGATCCGGCAAGAACCGATTGAATCCGAATCGTCTGCTTTAACTTTTTTTCAAAGATGGTTTCTATATACTCAATATTTTCCTGCGAAGCGACTCTTTCCTGATGAAATTTCTTATTAGCCTCAAAGATGACCTGCCCCTGACCGTCACAAAGTTGAAACTCGCCGGCAACTAAACAGGCGTGCAGTGTGATCTTTTCTTTTTTTATCTGCTGTAACACTTCCTGCCACAGTGTCTGTGTATCTGGATTTTGTTTTGAAGTAGTCTCTGCCGCTATGCCCGGTTCTTTTTCCGGCGATGCTTGCGAAGCGGCCATTTTTTCTGCTTCTTTTGTTTCAGGCATGCTTTTTTGTACCGGTTTTTCTTTGGCTGCTGTGTCCGCTTTTGCTGCTGTTTCTGTTGTTGTTACTGTTGAGGCCGTTACTGCATCATATCCTCCGGCAAATCCGATAAGAGTTGTTTCCAAAAGAATCCGGGGTCTTGAAAAGTAGTACATTTTCTGTTCTGCATTAATCAGCTCCATCAACAGGCGATTAAAGGCTTCAAGAGATCGTAGTTCTGCAAGCTGCACCAGCTTTTCATCCGTCTGCGGAAAATCATTTTTCACACCGGAGGCTTTGTATAGTACGATATCTCTGACATAGTCAATCATATCTTTAATGATCTGCTTAATATCCCGACCCTCTGCAAGAGCGGCATCCAATGTACTTATCATCTTTTCAATATTTCCGCTGAAGGTCTCTGAGAAAATCAGATACAACTGCTCGTCATTAAGAGTGCCTAGTACTTCTTCAATATCGAAAAGTCTGATCTCTTTGCTTTCTGCAGCAGAAATTGCCTGATCAAGAATGCTAATTGCATCGCGCATTCCACCTTCGGCTTTCTTTATGATAAGCGACAAGGCTTCTTTATCGACGGTAATCTCTTCTTTTTCAATAATTTCTGCCAATCTTTCTTCAATCCCGGTTTCATGTATTTTTTTAAAATCATACCGCTGGCATCTTGAAAGAATGGTCAATGGTATTTTCTGTGGTTCTGTGGTTGCTAAAATAAACATTACGTGAGCAGGTGGCTCCTCCAGCGTTTTTAAAAGAGCATTAAACGCTTCATTTGTCAGCATATGCACCTCGTCTATTACATATACTTTAATTTTTCCCTGTGACGGAGAAAATTTAACTTTTTCTCTCATATCACGGATTTCATCAATTCCACGATTGGAAGCTGCATCAATTTCAAAGTAATCCATAAACGAACCATTATTAATCGAAAGACAATTTTCACATTGGTTACAGGGTTCGCCCTGTTCCGGAGCAAAACAATTAACGGCTTTGGCCATGATTTTAGCCAGGCTCGTCTTTCCTGTTCCTCTGGGTCCTGCAAAAAGATACGCATGGCTTACTCTAT
Organism: Clostridia bacterium; assembly: GCA_007123515.1. Classification (GTDB taxonomy): domain Bacteria; phylum Bacillota; class Peptococcia; order Peptococcales; family SKKY01; genus SKKY01. Next base: position 399 of record SKKY01000191.1, on the reverse strand, counting down.
CTTTTACTACTGCATTTTTTAATGTATTGCTGATATGATTCTGGCCCACTACTTCAGAAAATCTTCCGGGACGCCAGACCCTGTATAAAGCCGTGTACGACATGATTATCACCTGTTCCTTTACTAACTTACAATAGCATATATTCTCTCTTTTTTGAAGAAAAAATACAGTACAAAAAAGATGCACTCCGAATTTTTTACGGAATGCATCCTGCAAATGTATAAATAAAATTAATGCCGTGCGCTTTTCTTTGTGAGTAGCTCCCAGGTGCTTAAATAGCAGTTAGCTCAAACCAGGATATCTGCGGCACACACGAATGACTGCTTACCGCTGCTTCCTTCCGGACCTGACGGGGTTCACAGGTCCGCGTTGCGCAGGTCCCAATTATCCTCACCACT
>SKKY01000090.1 GCA_007123515.1 Clostridia bacterium | reverse complement strand
TTTCGGCCAAAGTAAGTGCATATTCATGATTATAATGAGCGTGAAAAGCTTGGACAGCCTTTAAAATCTGATGACCTTTTAGATCCTCCGGAAATTGTCCCTGCTCTCTAATTAAAATCATAGATGATAAAACCTTTTCATTTTCAAAAGGATTTTCATTAAAAATGGTCATATTTCCTGAGTCTTGAAAGGTGACTGTGGTCAGGGTGTGCAGTAATGTTGACTTCCCCGCGCCATTCCGACCTAATAAACCGTATATTTTTCCCGGGGCAAGGCTCAGATTTATTTCATTTAAGGCCATGGTGGAGCCATATTTTTTGCTGATATTTGTCAGACAGATTATGTGGTTATCATAGTTATCCATGGTTTTCCTCCGATTCTGCTTTTTCTATCAAAGCGATTATAGTCTTTTGATCTAGGTTCAGTTTTTTTGCTTCTCTGAGTAAAGGTATAATATATTCGTTATAAAAGCTTTCGCTTCTTTTTTGCATAATTACCTGCCGTGCTCTTTTTTGAACAAACATTCCGATGCCTCTTTTTTTAAAGAGAATGCCCTCCTCAACAAGCTTATTAATCCCTTTTGCAGCCGTTGCCGGATTTATTTGAAAATGTTGTGCAAATTGATTTGTGGAAGGGACAGAGTCGCCTTCTGCTAAGGAAATATTTAATATATCATCTTCAATTTTTTCCGCAATTTGAAGGTAAATAGGTTTACTGTCATCGATATATTGTTTCAATAAGATCACTCCATTCAAAAGAGCTTACATAGTTGGTTAGTTACTTGTGTAGTTAACTATATACGTATCTTATAGAAAAGTCAGCAATATTTACGTTAACTATTTTAAAAAACGGTTGACATAGATTTTAAATTCCTTTATTATTTTTTCTTGTATAGAGAAAAAGGGTGATTTCTTGAAAAAAACAATAGCCATAACTGAAGAGGTACTAAAAGAATGGTCTAACAACTTGGGCTTGGTTCTGGAAAAACAAAACCGTGTTCCTGTCATGGTTCTCTCTGCTCTTTCAATGGAAACACTTTCGGAAGACGTTCCGGAGGGTTTTTATCTCGGGAAACAAATGGTTACTATGAAAGCATATCCGGTGACGCATGGAACTTTTTTTGTACAGTCAGAGATAACTAGAAGAAAAAAAATAAAGAAATCAGAGTATATTTTTTGTCAGACAATGGTTAACGATGCAAAAGGGCAGACCGTGCTTAGCATTGAAACTGTGCTAGTTAAGCCTGAAGAACCAATCAATGTTACAGAGAGTCCCGCTATTGATGAAACACAAAAAGAGGAGGAATGTTCTTTTGTTTTTTTTGCAGAACAAGTGCAACAGTTCTGCCGTTTAAGCGGGGATCCGAATCCGATTCATCAGACCGAAAGGCCTGTAGTGCCAGGAATGATGCTGCTACTGGCTTTTGAGGAAGCTTTTCTTAAAAAAGTAACTGATATCTCTAAAGTAACGGTTCATTACATACATCCATTATATAGTGGAGAAAAAGCAGAAATAAATGAAGTACCCCGCGGTTTTTCAATAGAGGCTGCTGGACGGAACATCGCTAGTATTATAATTTCAGGAGGAATAAAAGATGAAAAAATTAAAGACTAAAGACTTTTTATATGCGGCAATTTTTGCTGCACTGATTGCTGTAATGGGTTTTATTATTGTGCCACTACCGTTTAGTCCGGTTCCTGTAACGGGTCAATCGTTAGCAATTATGTTAGCCGGGTGTCTGTTGACCACTCGGCAGGCAGGGATGGCCGTTACCACTTTTCTTATGCTGGGCGTTGCCGGTATTCCGGTTTTTGCCGGAGGAACAGCTGGAATTGGTGTACTTGTAGGCCCCAGAGGCGGATACCTGATTGGTTTCTTAGTTGGCGCCGTAGTAATTTCCATGTTGAAAAAGAAGTTTCCTTCAGTTTTAGGGCTCTTTTTCTCCAGTGTTGTTGGTGGTATTTTAGTGGTATATGCACTGGGCGTGTTTCATTTAAATAATGTAACGGGAATGGGTTTGGAGGCTGCGATTACAGCCGGAGCGTTGCCCTTTATTCCGGGAGATATCTTTAAAGCCATTGTAGCAGCTTTTGTAGGAAGTGCTGTGAATAAAAGAATGGAAAATGAATAAGGAAAGATCATGTATAAAAGGCGGTAGAATTAAATGAAAACCGTATATCTGGTAGACGGATTGCGCACTCCCATAGGAAAGACTGGTGGGATGTTGAAAAAGTATCTCCCGGAGATGCTTGGTGCGAAAGTTCTTAATGGTTTATTGGAGAGAAATAAAATAGAGGCCGATCAGATTGATCAGGTTATTTTAGGAAATGCTGTTGGACCCGGGGGAAATCTCTCTCGGGTTACATTACTTGAGGCTGGGTGGCCTTTTTCGATACCCGGAATTACGATTGACTATCAGTGCGGATCGGGGATGAGTTCTGTGCTTTTAGGATGCAGTCAAATCCTTTCGGGACAGGCTGAACTGATTGTTGCTGGCGGTTTAGAAAGCACCAGTCTTGCTCCGATTAGACAATTTTGTTCGGAGGATCCCAGATACAATAGTGAAAAACCGGTTTTTGAACGTGCTCCTTTTTCACCATCGTCGATTGGCGATCCCGATATGGGAGAAGGTGCAGAAAATCTGGCGAAAATGATGGGTTTTTCAAGAGGAGAATTAGATACTCTGGCTTTACAGAGTCACCAGAAAGCCACCAAAACTTTAAAAACGGGCATTTTGGATCGTTGGATCTTACCTCTTGAGGTAGATGGTGCAGATTGTAAAAAAGATGAGTCCATCAGAGAAAAGATCTCTGAGAAACTTCTGCAAAGAATGCCTTCGGTCTTTGTAAAGGGCGGCGTTGTGACAGCGGGTAATGCTTGTCTTACGCATGATGGAGCGGCTGCTCTGCTTTTAGCCTCAGGGGAAGCGGTGGGTCGTTACGGCTTGCAACCGATAGCTAAATTTGTTACGGGTGCACATGTGGGAACAGATCCTAATCTTTTTGCGTTAGCTCCGGTGTTTGTGATTAAAAAACTATTACAAGACAGCCAGTTGGTAGCTGATAAAATTGATGCCATAGAGATAAACGAAGCATTTGCCGTTAAAATACTGGCCTGTGCTAAAGAGCTGAAAATAGATCTTAGTAAAATCAACCGTTTGGGCGGTGCCTTGGCCTATGGTCATCCCTACGGGGCATCCGGTACAATGATTATTATTCACCTAATGGCAACCTTGCAGCATTATGATCAGAAATTTGGTCTTGCTGCGATTGGTGTTGGCGGCGGTGTCGGTGCGGGCATTCTCCTGGAAAGGTGTTAGAGAAGATGAGAATCTTTGATGGTATTGAAAAAAACAGATGGGACTATCCGGATGAGATTTGCCTCTCTTATGGGAAACAAAGCCTTACATACGAGGAGGCGGCGAAAGAGATCAGTGAGATAGCGTGCCATTTGCAGCATTTGTATCCTAAAGGTGCAAAGTTTTTGGTGTGTCTGGAAAATCCTTTATCACAGTTGCTTTTCTTGCTGGCCTCTTCCGTTTCCGGGATGGCTGCGATTCTGGCCGATGCTTCGCTGCCGGAAAATTGTATCAGACAGATACAGGAAGATGAAGCAGTGACGGAATTGATTGAACGGGAACTTTTTGGTAGGATTCTTTGCGATAAAAAAACTGACTCAGAAAAGAGCCGTGAAATAATGGCGGGAAAGTTTCCGGGGAAAGAATCGGTGTTTCTGGGAGCCTTGAGTTCTGGCAGCACAGGTATGCCGAAAGTGATCTGGCGTGATCATCAAAGTTGGACAAGTGCGTTTCCGGTACAGAGTCAAATTTTTTCTATATCATCCGCTGATGTGTTATACCTAGCAGGGTCTTTATCCTATACCGCTAATTTGAATGCAGCGCTGCATATCTTACATGAGGGTGGTCATCTTGTAATTTCTGAAAAGAGATGGCCGAAAACTTGGCTACAGGAGATGCAGGAAAAAGAGATTACATCTGTGTTTATGGTTCCGGCTAATTATCGTTTGCTTTGTAAAGCAGCTCGAGAGAAGTCTTTTAGTAGAGTTATATCGCTTGTCAGCGCCGGTGAAAAGATGGATCAGACGACATTAGTGAATCTGCAGAATCTTTTTCCAAATGCTGTCTTTACAGAATATTATGGAGCCAGTGAGACGGGACACATTAGTTATGCCACCCGAGAAGATCTTTTGAAAAATCCGGGGTCAGTCGGGCGTGCTTTTCCGGGAGTTACCATTCGGATTAATGATGATCAGATTTATGTAAAGAGCCCTTATGTGGCAAACCAATATCGACCAGAGGCTACAATTGGTGATGTTGGTGAAATTGATCAGGATGGATATCTTAATCTGCTGGGTCGAAAAGGTGGCTTGATTAATTCTGCAGGAATTAAAATTATGCCTCAGCAACTCGAACGTTTGTTGGTGGAAGTGCCGGTCGTGGATGAAGTTGTAGTTGCCGGTATTCCTGATGGACTGCGGGGACAGAAAGTGGTGGCATTTATCAGCCCTGCAAAATCTTCTTTATCAAAGGAGGAGTTGGTTAATGCGATCAGAGAGTTTGTCAAAAGCAGAGTGCCTTCATATAATCTTCCTGCAGAATATTGTATTGTTGAACAAATTCCTAGAAATCATGCATCAAAGACGGATCGGAACAGACTTATTGAAGAATATATATTAAAAACGAAATAGAATGGGTAGTAATAAGCTATAGCGACGATATCGTTACTATGGCTTATTTTTTATATCGAACAGAAGGAGCTCATTTATGCGAATTGATACCAGGGATACGATGTTAATGTATCTGAAAAAATCATTCATTTTTCCGTTCGGATTTTGTCTGTCCTAATCGTTTTTGTCATAATTATGGGAGTTATTGATGTTGGCTGGATTATTTATGACCGGATGACAACGAAGCCAAGGTTTCTTTTTACTATTTCAGATATGCTGGTAACGTTTGGGGCGGTTATGGCTGTGTTGATTGCGATTGAGTGTTGGTTACTGGTTAGTACATAAACTCTCGGACAAAGAGTATTCAGAAAAAGATATGTTTGATGGGCAAGGTCGTGATGAGTATCAATATGTTAAAAAAAGTCAATAATACACTTAAATAATAGGGTATTGACAGAACCAGCAGAACCAGGTATGATATAAAAGCAAAGCATATATGCTTACTATGTTATTTTAGTGGAGGTTATC
>SKKY01000059.1 GCA_007123515.1 Clostridia bacterium | reverse complement strand
TTCCCATTTTGCACCCTGAACTTTCGTCTTTTGGACAAAATACAGAACCGCATTTTTGCCGGAAAAATAAACTCAGGTGCCGGGCTGCTAATGGGAATTGTTGACATAAGGTCTCATCTACTTGTTTGATGTTTTTTAGACAATGAATAAAACATACCCAAAAAAAAATAAAAAAAAACTATTTACAAATTCTCAAAATTTGATACAATTTTCTAGCACATTTATTTTTTGTAGTATCACTTCCTATCATTTGAGAGGGGTGATATAACGATGAAATTAAACCATGAAAGAACGCCGATTATCACGGCCATTAGAGAATACCAAAAGCTTGATGTAGTTCCTTTTGATGTTCCCGGTCACAAAAGAGGCAAAGGCATACCAGAATTAGTGGATTTTTTTGGTATGGATATTTTAGACATTGACTACAATTCAATGAAATGCTTAGATAACATCGGAAATCCTACAGGAGTCATTAAGGAAGCTCATGAGCTGATGGCTGATTTGTATGGAGCGAGTCACGCATTCTTCTTAACAAATGGAACCACCTCCGGCGTTCAGGCTATGATTATGAGCGCATGTGATTGTGGTGATCAGGTGATTTTACCAAGAAATGTTCATAAATCAGTGATTAATGGTTTGATTATAGCAGGCGTAAGACCAGTTTATATTCAGCCGGAAGTAAGTTATGATTTAGGAATAACAGTTGGTGTTACGCCTGAAAAAGTTGAAGAGGCTATCATCGCAAATCCCGATGCTAAAGCTGTTTTTCTGATCAATCCCACCTATTACGGTGTGGTCTCTGATCTTGAAAAAATCATTGCCGTTTGCAAAAAATATGATAAAGCAATACTAGTAGATGAAGCTCATGGGGCGCATCTGCCTTTTCATGAGGAATTACCGTCATCAGCTATAGCACTGGGTGCTGATATGGCTGCCGTAAGCACGCATAAAACTGGCGGGTCACTGACTCAGAGTTCTGTGTTGCTGCTTAATGAAGATACCATTCAAAGAGAGAGAGTTTGCTCGATATTAAACATGATGCAAACAACCAGTGCTTCCTATCTGTTATTGGCCAGCCTTGACGGAGCCAGAAAAATTCTTGCCACCAGAGGACAGGAAATCTTCACCAACGCATTGGAAATTTCCAGATATGCCAGGGAAAAGATTAATAAGATTCCCGGCTGCTATGCCTTTGGCAAGGAATTGATTGACGGAAAAGGCGTTTTTGATTTCGATGAGACAAAGCTGTCAATTAATACTTCAAAGCTTGGAATTACCGGTCTTGAAGTGTACGATATTCTCCGAAATGAATATCATATTCAGATGGAATTGGCTGATGTCCATAATATTATGGCCATTATCAGTCTTGGAGACCATTATGAAGCCGTGGATAAGCTTGTGGCGGCGTTAACAGATATTTCTAAAAAGTACAGCAAGGATAAAGAAATTAAGAATACGGTCGTTTTGGAAAATCCTGAAGTAGTGTTACCCCCAAGGGAAGCATTCTACAAAAAAAGAAGAAGAGTACCGATAGAGTCTTCCGAAGGGGAAATTTGCGGCGAATTCTGCATGGTATATCCTCCCGGTGTTCCGATCTTAACGCCCGGAGAAAAAATCACAAAAGAGATATTAAAATATATCCGAATACTAAAAGAAGAAAATGCAGTTTTTACAGATATTTCAGATCCGGAAATAAAAAATATTATGATTATTGATTAAATAACCGTTTATCGGTTATTTTTTTTTGTTAAAAAACAATCAATATTTCCTCTATAGTATTGACTTTTTCTCAAAATTTATTATAGTTATATTTAGCAATTATAAACAAAAAGTTTATCTATAATAAACCACAGTGAAAAGGCACTCAAAGTTTACTATTACTAAACTTTTGTTGGATTGATGCTACAAATTAACAATAAATGTGCAAATTTATGTTAATGTAAAAAAAGAAGGGGGCTTTAATATGATGCAGATTAATCAATTAGGCAGACATATTTTGGTAGAATTTTATAATTGTGACGCTAAAGCCCTAAGTGATCACAAATTTGTAGAAAAGGTCATGAATGAAGCAGCAGTTAAATCAAACGCTACAATTGTAAACAGTTGTTTTCATACGTTTAATCCCTGGGGCGTAAGTGGTGCCGTTATTATTCAGGAGTCGCACCTCACAATACACACCTGGCCGGAGTACGGTTATGCAGCAGTTGATTTATTTACCTGCGGAGAAGATGTGGATCCATGGATTGGCTTTGATCATTTAAGTAATCAATTACAGGCAGAAAAATGGGAAACTTCTGAAGTGCCGAGAGGCCCGGTAGACAAGATCAAATCCTTTTCAAGAAAAGATCTTGGTGTTATAAACTATAAACCTTGTTCGAGTTATTAAAGGAGTCTTCAATGTCAGAATGGTTTACGGAGAAACACACTGATTTTGCAAAATTTTTGATAAAAACAAAAGAAAATGTATTCAGTGGAGAAAGTGAATTTCAAAAAATTGATATTTTTGACACACAGGAATTTGGGAAGATATTGGTCATTGATGGTTTTGTCAATGTGACAGAAAAAGATGAGTTTATATATCATGATATGATTACCCATGTTCCTATGGCAACGAATCCGGACATCAAAAAAGTTTTAGTGATTGGTGGCGGTGACGGCGGAACTGTCCGTGAGCTGACAAGATATAAAGAGATTGAAAAAATAGTTATGGTTGAAATCGACAGCATGGTTGTTGAGGCGGCAAAGAAGTATCTGCCTCTGACATCTGAAAAATTAGATGATTCGAGAGTAACGTTGTTAATAGATGATGGTATAAAATATGTAAAACAAACAGACGAAATATTTGATCTGATTATTATAGATTCAACAGATCCGATTGGTCCGGGCGAAGGTTTGTTTTCCCAGGATTTCTATAATGATTGTTACAAAAGATTGAGTGATGACGGCATCATGGTCAATCAAAACGAAAGTCCATACTATGAAGACACCGCAATGGAAATGAAACGGGCATCAGCTAAACTGGCTGCAACATTTCCGTTGATGAAAGTATATCAGTTCCATATGCCTTCCTATCCTTCGGGACACTGGCTTTTTGGATTTGCTTCAAAAAAATATGATCCGGTAAAGGATCTTAAAAAAGAACAGTGGGAAGCGCTGGGAATACAAACACAATACTATAATACTGATCTTCACGTTGGTTGCTTTATGTTACCGACGTATGTAAAAGAAATGTTGAAAGGAAATAGAGAGAGAATATGAATATCCTTAACTTTCTGGGATTTGACAGAGCCTACCAGGATGCTAGCTTAATCCTGTTTGGAGCACCTTATGACGGTACAACTTCATTTCGTCCCGGAACACGTTTCGGGCCAATGGCAGCCAGGCAGGAATCCTTCGGGATTGAAACGTACAGTCCTTATCTGGATGCTGATCTTGAAGAATATGCATGCTGTGATCTCGGGGATCTTGAGTTTCCGTTTGGTAACAAAGAGCGAGTGCTAGAGATGATAGAGGAACAAGCAGCAACCATACTGGCTGATGATAAAATACCGCTGATGATTGGTGGAGAACACTTAGTTTCCTACGGTGCTATCGCAGCAGCCAGTAAAAAATATCCTGATTTGCACATCATTCACTTTGATGCCCATGCGGACTTGCGCCCGGACTACCTAGGAGATGAATTTTCTCATGCTACCGTTATTCGCAGAGCTTATGATCTAGTGGGGGATAAGAAAATTTTTCAATTCGGGATTCGCTCAGGCCTAAAAGAGGAATTTGAATTCGCACAAGAGCATACCACTTTGCAAAAGTTTACTCTGGAAGGACTAGAGCAGGTTGTTGAAACTTTACAGGGAAAACCAGTCTATGTGACGATCGATCAGGATGTTCTTGATCCTTCATTTTTTCCGGGAACCGGAACTCCAGAGCCGGGAGGACTTTGTTTTCATGAACTATTAAGAGGTATCCATCTTCTTAAAGGTTTAAAAATTGCAGGTGCCGACATCGTGGAGTTGTCCCCGCATTATGACCAGAGCGGGATCTCAACAGCGGTTACATGCAAACTGGTCCGCGAAATGGCATTAACCATCTTATCATACAAAAGCTGAAGCAATGACTGCTTCAGCTTTTCATCGTTTTCGTTTTATTATATGATACTAGGTAAATAAGTATCGCAAAGGAGAATATAAAATGTTGCAACAATATCTTGAAAAAGGTTTTGGCCTAAAAGAAGACCTAAACTGTGCTGAGCAAATTCTTTATGGAGCCAATCATGCCTATGATCTGGGCCTTGATCCAAAAAGCCTTCATCTTGCCGGAGGATTTGGCGGAGGAATGGCCGTAGAAGATGCCTGTGGAATCGTTACCGGTGCAGTGATGGTCTTTTCAGCTATCTATATTGACGAAAGAGCCCGGGCAACACCAGAACTAAAGCCAGTGATCGCTGAGTTTGTTGGTCGCTTTAAAAAGGAACTGGGTACGCTTAATTGTAAAGAGTTAAAAGCAAATCATTGTAAAGAACCAGACTATTGCCGTCCTTTAATAATTAAGGGTGCAGAAATTTTGGATCAGATCTTAAAGGAACAGGGAAAAATACAATAAACATAAGGAAAAAAGGAGCTAAGCAGTAATGATTGAAGAGAGAGTAAAAGCCTATCTTAAGGAAAAGGGATTTCCACGGGAGATTATGACCGCAGAAGATTCAACAGCGACGGTGGATTTAGCAGCAGAAGTGTTAGGGGTTTCCCCGGAAAGAATTGCCAAAACGATTTCATTTAAATTAAAAGATGACTCATGTGTTGTGATTGTCAGTCAGGGCAGAGGTCGGATTGATAACAAAAAATTCAAACAGGCCTTTTCTTCTAAACCGAAAATGTTAAAACAGGAAGAAGTAGCAGAGTATACCGGACATCCTGTCGGAGGTGTCTGTCCCTTTGCTCTTAAAGAAGGAGTAAAGGTATATCTTGATATCAATCTTAAGGAATTTGATACGCTTTTTCCAGCAGCGGGCAATGCCCATTCCATGATTGAGGTTACACCGGGAGAGTTATTGTATCTGACTAACGGAACATGGATTGATGTATGTTCATCATAGACAGGGGGAAATTATGACTGATTATAAAAAAGTCTTGGACTTTATTAAAGAAATCGGAGTTTATCAGTTGCAGAACTTTGAGACCGGCCATACGATTGATACCAAATCGAGCATTCATGATCTGGTGACAGAAGTTGACACGGAATCAGAAAAAAG
>SKKY01000178.1 GCA_007123515.1 Clostridia bacterium | reverse complement strand
TTAAAAGTTTTTAATCTCATTGTATTAAGAACTACTGAAACAGAACTAAATGCCATAGCTGCTGCCGCTAACATTGGATTTAAGATGATTCCAAAGAATGGCCATAATAATCCAGCCGCTACAGGTATTAATATAATATTGTAGGCAAAGGCCCAAAATAAATTCTGCCAAATCATGACAATTGTAGCCTTTGAAAGTCTAATCGCAGTAGGAACGCCCCTCAGGTCACCTCTGATCAGGGTAACATCTGAAGCTTCCATAGCAACATCTGTACCCGTACCAATGGCTATCCCAACATTGGCTTGAGCTAAAGCCGGTGCATCATTAATGCCATCACCAACCATAGCAACGATCTTTCCTTGTTCCTGTAGTTTTTTTACCTCTTGAACTTTATGTTCCGGAAGAACCTCAGCCAATACGAGATCTATGCCAATCTGACGACCAACTGCCTCCGCAGTGCGTCTGTTATCACCGGTAAGCATAATAACCTCTATATCCATCTCTTTAAGCTCTTTAATGGCTTTTAAGGAAGTTTCTTTTACCGTATCCGCTACAGCAATTACACCTGCTGCTTGTCCATCTATCGCTATAAACATTGGAGTTTTTCCCTCGTCAGCTAATGCATCAGCACTACCAGTCATTGCTTCTGAAACTTCTACATTTTTATGTGTCATCAATCGCAAATTACCGATAAGAATGATCTTATTTGAGACCTTAGCTAAAATTCCATACCCTGGAATAGCTTCAAACTCTTCAGGTTCAACTAATTCAAGTCCTTTATCTCTTGCTCCTTTTACGATAGCCTCACCCAATGGATGCTCTGAGCCAGTTTCTACTGAAGCTGTTAGCTGCAATACTTCAGCTTCATTGAAACCATTGCTTACGATTAGGTCAGTTAACGCAGGCTCTCCATGAGTAATCGTACCTGTTTTGTCAAATACAATCGTATCTATTTTATGTGCTGTCTCCAAACTTTCAGCACCTTTTATCAAGATCCCATTTTCAGCGCCTTTTCCTGTACCCACCATAATAGCTGTAGGAGTGGCTAACCCTAACGCACAAGGACAGGCAACAATTAATACAGCTATAAAGGTTGTTAAGGCAAAAATAAATGAAGGTTCCGGTCCAAAAGCCCACCATAGTCCAAAGCTTGCTATCGCTATGACAACTACAGCTGGAACAAAATATGAAGAGATAACATCTACCAGTTTTTGAATTGGAGCTTTTGATCCCTGAGCGTCCTCTACAAGTCGGATAATTTGAGCTAACATGGTATCTTTTCCGACTTTTGTAGCCTTAAATTTGAAAGCACCTGTTTTATTTATTGTGGCACCGATGACCTCATCACCTACTGATTTTTCAACGGGAATGCTTTCTCCGGTCAGCATGGATTCATCTAAAGCGGAACGCCCACTAATAATTTCCCCATCTACGGGCACTTTTTCACCCGGACGAACGATTACGATATCGCCTATAACTACATCCTCTATGAGTATGTCTGTTTCTTGATTATTTCTAATTACTCTGGCAGTTTTTGATTGCATACCTATTAAGCGGCGAATCGCTTCAGATGTTTTCCCTTTGGCTTTTGCTTCTAGTAATCTGCCGAGTAGAATTAACGTCGTAATGACTGTCGCTACATCATAGTAAAGCTGATAGGGAAAGCCTAACTCCGTTAAAAAGGTTGGAAACAGCGTCATTGCCGCACTATAAAACCATGCCGAAGAGGTTCCCAGTGCAACTAAAACGTTCATATCACTAGTACCATGGGATAAAGCTGCATAAGCACCCCTATAAAATCTCCAACCTGAAATAAATTGTACTGGAGTTGTCAAAATTAATAACGTCAGAGGCATTGTTAAAAAATCTGGAACCCATTGTCCCCATCCCTCCATCATATGGGGCAGAGAGCCAATTAAAACAATAGTTGTCAATACGGCTCCCAATATAAAATCAATTCTGAGACGGTTCATTTCTTTTTCACGTTCTATTTTCTCTCTGTCTTCACTCGTTTCACTTTTAGCTTCGTAGACCTGATAACCAAGGTTTTCTATGGCTTTCTTGATTTCTGACAGAGAAATGGTCTCTCTGTCATATTCTACGGTAACCTTTTCTGTGGCAAGATTAACCGAAACTGAAGTGACTCCAGCTTCCTCTTTAATGCTATTTTCAACACGATTAACACAAGAAGCACAAGTCATACCTCCTACAGGAAGTATGACTTTATCAACATTAGCCAAATAGGCTTCATAACCCATATCGTCAATATGGTTTATTATTTCATCTTTATTAATTACTTTTTCATCATAACTAACAGTAACTTTCTCAGTACTAAGATTAACATTAGCTTCTATAATTCCATCTGTCTTTTTCAAAGTTGTTTCGATCTTTTGGACACAAGATGCACAACTCATACCTCTTATCTTTAAAGTAATTTGAGTCATAAAAAAATCCCCTTATTCATAATACTTACTTTGCATATTTATTAATAAGTTCCATGACCTCATCTACTTTCTCATCGCCATGCCCTTCTGTAAAAGCCTGTTTCACACAGCTTTTTATATGCTGATCAATTATTTTTAAATTAGCCTTTTTAATCAAAGCCTGTACTGATAATATTTGTTTAGAAACGTCAACACAATATCGATCTTCATCTATCATTTTAATAATGCCTTCAATTTGTCCTTTTGAAGTTTTTAATAAATTCATTACCTGTTCCTTATCAGATACAGCCATGCTTAAACACCTCCACCATATAATAATCAAAATCAGAACCGTTAATCCTACCCCTTACGGGGAGGGGTAACATAGTGCTATTGTATCATGTTCTTTCTTTATTGCAAGCGATATAACATTAATATTTCTTTTTGGACACTAGTTCAATTTGTTATTGCAATTTAGGAATATAACTAAACTTTAACCTATTTAATAGTTTCTGCATTAAACAGACTAACGGGAATATTTACCAGTCTAAATAGATCTCATTAGATCCACCCTTTCTATATGAAATGAACTCCATTCCGGAGAAGTTGTAACATGCTTTCAATCAATATACTCTATACAAAATAAATGTATGCTTTACAAGATACAAAAAAGCCCTTGCAACACCGTTAACAGGCATTTTCAAGGGCTAATACAATGAATGTGGACGATTACTGATTACTCCATTTGTAACGGAATTTGAATGAGATTTATGATACTGCCATCTCTTGCACTCTCAGTATAAAGTTCAAGAGTCAGTGTATCACCGGACTCAACGGTATCCTCCGGAAGTGTTACTTGTGGGTTTATATAACCCCAGTCACCCATGGCACCTGTTGTAATGCCACTAACCAATTCTTCATCATCCGTATCCAATACCCGGAAAAGCACGTTTCCTTCAAATACATTAGCAATTCCTTCAATGGTAAAGGTTTCTGAAACTGTTGTCTCCGGAGCAGGATTGAAAACTTTGATGCCATCAGATTCGGCAACGATCGGTAGCAATTCTTCTATCCCTATTAGGCTTGGCACATAGGATTCTGCACCAGTAGCTTCAAAAGTAATTGTTTTATCTGTTGCCTCAATCACATACAAGTCATATGGATATGTGAGGGCTTGTGTCACCATTTCATCTTCTGCAGGTTCTCTAAAAGAAACAGATACCAGAATTTCTTCTTGATATTCCATTACTTCCTGAATTTCTACGCCATAGCCACCGGTGGGCTTTTCACCATAGGTGACAAGGATATACGTGGCATCACCAATGGTCCGGGCTTGTCCAAGCCATATGGTCGAGGAGTACTCGATCCATTCTTCGATTTCATCCGGTAATGCTTCCAGTTCAATTTCCGCCACCTCAACTGGATATGCACCATCTGTAGTGATGGTCACTGTCCGAGCATTGCCATCCCATACTACTACAGCACCCAGAGTTTCCGAAACGAAGCGGACAGGAACTAACGTCCGGCCATTTTCGATTCGAGCCGGCACATCTAGTGTATAGGGTTCATCATTAACCGTAGCCGTCAATTCACCTACCGGAAGAATGATTTCCAAGTCATCCTTATAAGCGGTGACAGTACGGGTTTCCTGGTCCCAGTCCAGAGTGGCATCAAGAGCTTCAAAAACAGCCCGCATTTCCACAAGGGTTCGACCGGCTTCTATTTGCGGCGGAACATCAGGAGACAAAAGTTCTCCGTTAACAGAGATTTGAGGTGGATCCGGTTCCGTCTGCTGAGCCATTACTGAAAGTGGTAAAAATGCCAGTAGTAAGGCCATCATGATTAGCAGCCATTTCTTTCTAAAAATCATTTTTAATTCCTCCTTTATCTTATACAGTTAGATAAAAATATACCCTTTTTATGCAAACGTATAACAATTGAGAAAACTGTTAATAAAATGACCCTTAGAAATAGATTTAGAACCTATTTCTAAGGGTGTCAATACATTCATATTTTCAGGCTGCACTAAACATTCGCATCTGTTGCAAAAGCTTCTGAACCCATTGGTGAAATTGTAACAAAAAGACGCAATACTTCTTCACCGCTGTTTATAACCTGTAAACTTTCTTGCCCATCAATCTGCATTAATTCTCCAACCTGCAAAGCGGTTTCATTGCCATCCGTTACAACCTTTGCTTCTCCTTCCATTACTTGCAGGAAAAGAGTTGATTCCAGATGTGTATGTGCCGGTAGTATTTCACCTTTTGCAATGTTTAACACAAAAGCAATTACATTATCACTTTTGAAAAGCATACGTTTAGCAATTTTTCCGTCTGGCTCTTGAAAATAATCATGTATAATAAACTTCTTCATTATAATCCTCCTTAATGTAAGCGTTACTGCTAACATACCCATTTTTCCTATATAATACAATGAAATAGTTTTTTCCAATGACGAATCCTTACTTTTTGAGTTTTTTTCCGAACAAAAAAATTGCTGCAATTACTAAATAAACCACAGTAAAGTTAAAAAAAATATCACGGTACGCATTCGGGTGTAACTCTATAAAAAAACTGCTAACCCCTACCAGCCCCAAAATGGCTCCCATAGTTGGTATGTAATGTAACGCAAACATTGCCCAAAGAGGCCAGCTGGGAAACAAGTTAAAAATGAGAATGCTGCCAATCCCAATAGTGGTTACCGCAAAGCGCATCAGTAAGTGGAAATGCGTATCCGTGGTTATTCCAACTAGTAATGCATATGCGGAACTGGTAATAGTAAGCAACGTATACACAACGCATATCAAAATTAAAACGTTTTTCCAGCTAAGGTTTATGCGCAAAGCCTGATCATCTCTCATAGCTTTTTTGCTCATTATAGTCCTCCAAATTACGT
>SKKY01000006.1 GCA_007123515.1 Clostridia bacterium | reverse complement strand
TTGGATCCAATTACGTAAAAGAATACTGGGGCGAAGGTTCCAATCGTGCCAGGAATTGGGAACGCTATGATGATACCGGAAAAGGCAAAATGGAATTTGAGGAAGGCGTGGATTCCTATGTTCCTTACGCCGGCAAATTAAAGGACAATATGTCGATTTCGATGAGCAAAATACGCTCCACCATGAGCAGTTGTGGAGCCGTAAGCATTCAGGATCTTCAGAAAGATGCCAAAATAACCCTTGTTTCAGCAACCAGCATAGTTGAGGGTGGCGCTCATGATGTTATGCTTAAAGAAAATACGCCGAATCGTTTTAGCTCTTAATCTGAAATATGCTGTATACAATCGATATTTCGTTGACAAAAAAGACCCGGTTACCCATAATACTAGCCGTACAGTAATATTTAATGGGGGTCAGGAGTGAATATGATGAAGTACTTGTTTACAAAAGAAGCAGATTTTTTCAAAGGCCATAATCCTGAAGATCTGATAAAGGAATATGGAAGTCCATTGTATGTATATAATGAGTCAATATTAAGACAGCGTTGCCGGGAAATGGCTAATTTGGTATCATACCCGAATTTTATTTCCAATTATTCGATAAAAGCCAATTCAAATCTTGAATTGCTTAAAATTACAAAAGAAGAGGGCCTTGTAGCTGATGCCATGTCGCCGGGTGAAATATATGTATTAGAGAAAGCCGGATTTGAATATGATCAAATGTTCTACATCAGCAACAATGTCTCAGAAGAAGAAATGCAGTATGCCATAGATCGTGGCATTATGACCAGTATTGATTCTTTATCTCAGCTAGAGATGTATGGGAAGTTAAGTCCCGGCGGGAAAGTAGCCATCCGTTTTAATCCGGGTGTCGGTGCGGGGCATTGTGAAAAAGTCGTAACCGGAGGTAGTAAAACCAAATTTGGAGTCAATATTGACCTGGTTCCGGAAGTAAAAGAGATTCTTGCAGAATACAATCTGACACTTGCCGGGATTAACCAGCATATTGGATCGCTATTTATGGAAGCCGATGCCTATATTGAAGGCGTGCAGTCTGTACTTGCGGTTGCCGATGAATTTCCAGATATTGAATTTGTCGATTTCGGAGGCGGTTTTGGAATTCCTTACAAAAAACAAGAAGGACAGCCAAGACTTGATCTAAAAGAATTCGGAGAAAAATTAGATAAGATTCTATATGAATGGACAGAAAAAAGAGGACAGCAAATTTTATTTAAAATTGAACCGGGACGCTATATCGCCGGTGAGTGTGGGGTTGTTTTAGGAACGGTTCATGCGATTAAAAACAACTATGACCGTAAGTATATCGGAACGGATGTTGGTTTTAACGTTCAGGCCAGACCGATGACCTATGGCTCTCACCATGATATGGAAATTTACCGTAACGGAAAAATCGTAGATCAGGGGCCGGAAGAAAATGTGTTTGTTGTCGGAAACATCTGCGAAAGTGGAGATGTATTAGCTGAAGACAGAACACTTCCTGTTATACAGCAAAAGGATCTGATCTGTATCACCGATTCCGGAGCTTACGGTTATTCGATGGCTTCAAACTATAATAACAGACTGCGTCCTGCTGAAATTTTAATTACAGAGTCCGGCGAAGTCAGACTAATTAGAAAAAAAGACACTCTCGATGACCTCATGAGAGGTTTTGAAATTGATTAATGCTATGATAAAATGTCTATCAGATTATTGATAGGCATTTTTTAATGCCGAGAGGAGTTAAAATCATGAAAAAAATAGTATTTGGCGGAGGTTGTTTCTGGGGCGTGGAAGCGTATTTCAAAAGAACTGAAGGTGTGATCAGCACAAAAGTTGGTTACGCTAACGGAACGGTTCAGCATCCTACCTATCAGGAAGTTTGCAGAGGTGGGACGGGCCATGCAGAAGTTACAGAAGTCGTTTATGATCCGAGTGTTGTTTCTCTTAAGAGCCTTCTTGAATCATTTTGGACTATTATTGATCCAACACTGATTAACCAGCAGGGAGCTGATATCGGAACTCAGTACAGAACCGGTATCTATTATCTTGATTCGGAAGATGTACCTGTTATTAAAGCGTCAAGAGACCGGGAACAGGAAAAGTACGAAGGAAATATTGTTACGGAAATTGAGCCGTTAAAAAACTTTTTTGATGCCGAGGACTATCATCAGGATTATTTAACAAAAAATCCCGGAGGTTACTGTCACATTGATCTTACTGATAGATAATTATGATTCTTTTACCTATAATCTTGTCCAGTATTTCAGAATGCTAAGAGAAGACGTATTGGTATTAAGAAACGATCAGATTAATATAGAGCAAATTGAAAACATGGATCTTGATGCGATCGTTATTTCCCCGGGTCCCGGACGACCGGAAAATGCCGGCATTTGTGTGGAAATTGTCAGGCGTTTTCAAGGGGTGATTCCTATCCTGGGGATTTGCCTTGGCCATCAGGTAATCGCAAAAGTATTTGGCGGGAAGATTATAGAGGCGAAAGCACCGGTTCACGGAAAAATAAGTGCTATCAGCCATGATGGCTGTGCCATATTTAAAGACATAAAAAATCCGCTGAAT
Source organism: Clostridia bacterium (assembly GCA_007123515.1). Classification (GTDB taxonomy): domain Bacteria; phylum Bacillota; class Peptococcia; order Peptococcales; family SKKY01; genus SKKY01. The sequence goes on along the minus strand of SKKY01000006.1, from coordinate 2,770 downwards.
GTTACCCGTTATCATTCTTTGGTGATTGATAAAGGAGATTTTCCGGACAATCTTTTGATTACATCAGAATCGGCTAATGGTGAAATCATGGGTATCAGACATAAAACATTTCTTATTGAGGGCATTCAGTTTCATCCGGAAGCCATCCTGACAGAAATGGGCCTTGATATGCTGCAAAACTTTTTAAAAGAGGCTGAAGGGAGAAGGAAGCGATGATCCTTAATAAAATTAATATCCCTTTTGATTTCTATCAGTTATTCGAGTTGATTAACGACCTTGAAAGACCTTTTTTTTTAGATAGTGGAAGAGGATATGAGAAAAAACTTGGCCGATACTCATTTATGGGTGCTGACCCGATAGCTATTTTTAAAGCGAAAAATGAAAAAATTGAAATAATGGAAGATGGTCAGTGGCGGGAACTTACTAAGAATGATTCATTAGAGTCTCTGCAGGAATTTTTTAAAAAGTACCACAGAGATCATCAGTCGGAAATTCCATTTACCGGTGGCCTGGCGGGTTTTTTCTCCTATGATTTATGCCATAAAATTGAAAAATTACCAAGATCAGCAAAAGATGATAAGAAAATTGATGATATATCTTTTGGGTTATACGATGGTGTTTTTATTTTTGATCATCAGACAGCAGAAACTTATATTGCGGCCCATGGGATAGAAGAGCCGGCCGAAGAAATTATCGGCAGACTTGAATCGTTAATCAAAGAGGCAGCTCCTGAAAAATTTGGCGAACCTGAACTTTCTAAAACTCTCAGGGTCTTTGAAAGCAATGTTTCGAAGGATGACTACCTGGAGAGTGTCAGAAAAATAAAGCGATACATTAAAAGCGGTGATATTTACCAGGCAAATTTTACACAGCGATTTGAAACAGAATATAACGGAGATCCCTGGAGGCTTTATCAAAAGTTACGGGAGATCAATCCGGCGCCTTTTGCTTCTTTTTTTGATTGCGGTGATTTTCAGATTGTCTCAAGCTCACCGGAGCGCTTTATAAAAACGGACAAGCGAATGATTCAGACCCGACCAATTAAAGGGACCATTGCCAGAGGAAAAGATAAGGATGAAGATACACAAAACAAAAGGATTCTTCAAAATAGCGAAAAAGATAAATCGGAACTCTTAATGATTGTGGATCTTGCCAGAAATGATCTGGGAAGAATTTCAAAGACAGGAACAGTAACGGTAAAAGAGTTGTTTGCTCTAGAGGAATATCCGACGGTTTATCATCTCGTTGCTACTATACAAGGGGAATTACTTGATGAAGTCAGCGAAACAGATATAATAAGAGCGGCTTTTCCAGGTGGATCGATTACCGGAACACCAAAAATCAGAGCGATGGAAATCATCGATGAACTAGAACCCACTCAGCGCAATATTTATACGGGATCAATCGGTTATATAGATCTTAACGGGAATATGGATTTAAACATTGCGATCCGTACCATCATTACCAAAAATCAGAAGGCTTTTTTTCAGGTTGGCGGAGCCATTGTGTGGGACTCTGAAGAAGAATCAGAATATGAAGAAACCATACTCAAGGGCAGAGCCTTACGAAAAGCGCTGGAGGAATCATAGATGAAGAGTTATCTCGGTAAGAAAATGGTTACTGATGATCAGCAATTACTAATCGGACCTGGATTATTCTGGGGTTATGGTCTTTTTGAGACAATGCTTATAAAAAACGGGCAACTTATATTTTTCAAAGAGCATTATGATCGGCTTTTACAAAGTGCCGGGATTCTTTCTTTGCAGCTTGATGCTGACTATGGTGTTGTTAAAGATCGTTGTGAGCAAGCAATCAGGGAAAATAAGATCACAAACGGGGCTTTAAAGATGACCCTTTATAAAGGTCAGGCTAAAGATCATTTGCTTATTACGACGGATACAAGATCCTATTCATTGCAGCAATATCAGGAAGGTTTTACTCTTTGTAAATCGCAGGTTAAAAAAAATGAAAGCTCGGAGATCTTAAGACATAAGACTCTGCAGTACCTTGAAAATATCCTTGAAAAGAATAAGGCGAATCAAAATGGATATGATGATGCGTTGTTTTTTAACACACCAGGTTTTGTGGCAGAAACAACAACGGCAAACATTTTTTTTATAAAGGATGATAAACTCTTTACCCCTGCAATAGATACAGGCGTCCTTCCCGGCGTTGTCCGTGAAAAAGTGTTGCAATTAGCCGGAGAAATGGAAATTTCCGTTTTTGAAGGCTTCTATTCAGAACAGGAACTTATGGAAAGTGATGCGGTCTTTATTACCAATTCTTTGCTGGGTCTTATGCCGGTCAGAATAATTGGGAAGCAGGAATTTTCGGTTAATCATCCGCTTTTATCGGAATTGTCTAAAGCATATAGTAGTCTGCTTAAAAAGAATCCGCAGAAATGTTTTACCTACATTCTAGAGTGTAATGACAAAACCTATTATACTGGCTGGACGACTGACCTGCATGCCAGAACCGATGCCCATAATCAGGGTAAAGGAGCGAAGTATACTCGAGGTCGAGGGCCAGTAAAGTTAGTTTACTACGAGGTTTTTGAATCAAAAGAGATGGCGATGAAGAAAGAGGCTCAAATTAAAAAAATGACAAGACAGCAAAAAAAAGCATTAATATTAGAATGTTTTTAAATTTTGCAGATTTGGGTATGTAAATTTTCAGATAAGAATGCCCGAGAGAATTACATAAAAACAAAATCACACACTAATTCCGGGAGCTCTGGGATTGGTGTTTTTTTATTTTTAAAATATGAATC
>SKKY01000177.1 GCA_007123515.1 Clostridia bacterium | reverse complement strand
TTGCCGTCTTTTACCGTCGTTTTTTCTCACAACAATTTAAACGATCCTGCATTCCAGATGGTCCTAAAGTCGGTTCCATCAGTCTTTCACCCAGAGCAGACTGGAAAATGCCTTCAGATGCCGATCCAAACATATGGCTAAAGTAATAAAAAGCCCTTGCTTAGAAAAAAAACAACTAAGAAAGGGCTTTTTTTTATAATATATCAATAAATATTTTCAAAACATGGGCTCCGCCAATAAAGGTTCCCAGTCCGCTACCTACATTCGTTAAGGCCACTACTAAAAGAATTCTTGTGACTCTGTTTTTCCAAAAACCTTTAATGCTTCCCAAATCATCAGAAATGGATTGAAAATCACCGACATTCGGTTTTCTTAAATAGGCTTCTGTCAGACCGGCAAACCAACCGGCAGCCAGGAAAGGATTCATCGAACTAATTGGAGCCACCAAAAAGGCTGCTATAATTGCCAGCGGATGAGCAAACGCAATCGCTGCTCCAATCGCTGACAGGCTTCCATTCCATAAAAACCACACCAAAATCTGATTGATTCCTGATGGCATATCACTTTGCAATGTGTAGCCAATGATTCCAAGCAACAACAACGGAAAGATCCAAAGCCACCATTTGTTGTTTTTTGGCGCTACTTTTATGTTTGACAGTTTCTTTAGATCATTCTCACGGAAAAGCTCTTCTTTTACCCCTGGTATATGCCCGGCTCCAAGAACCGCCACCACTTTCTGACCAGGTGCATTTTTAATTTTCTGAGCCAGATACTGGTCGCGCTCATCAATTAATATTCTTTTTAGCTCTGGAAACGATTCTGATAAGGAATTTAAGGCTGAGTCCAACATATCTTTAGATTTCATCTCTTCAAGATCTTCTTCTGTAATCTCTTCTGAGAAAAAAATACTTGAAAAAAGTTCGATGACAATCTTAGCTTTCCCGGTCAAACCCACATTTTGCCAAAGCCTTCTCAACGTTACCTGAATGTCACGATCAGCCAGTATCAAATCAGCATCAATTTCCTTAGCTGATTCTATCCCCTGTATCATTTCCTGCCCTGGAGCAATATCAAAATTTTTAGCAATTCTTTTTTGAAACGAACTCATAACTAATGTTGCCAACAAAAGTGTTGTCTGCTTTTTTTTAATAATCATGCCGATATCTGTATTTTGCCACTGATCTTTATTAATAATAGAGTTGTACCGGCCATTACAAAGCTCTACAGCGACTGCGTCAGGCTGTTCGTTCTCTATAACCTCTTTAACCTCTTCTACGCTTTTAGGCGATACATGTGCCGTACCGATTAAAATGACCTCTTTATTATCAAGTTGAATTTTATGAATATTATTTTCCAAAGTTAACCACCTTCTGTTTTTTAACGAAACATTATTTATTATATCATTTTTTAGAAAAATATATATAAATTAATGTCATTTTTTATGTTAATAAACTATAATATTTAGGTAAGTTTTATAAATAGGAGTGTGTCACAATGAAGAAAATTAGCCGAAATGATTCTTGCTGGTGCGGAAGTGGTCGTAAATATAAGAGCTGCCACCTGGCTTTTGATGAGAAATTAGACGAATACGAAGAACGGGGATATATGATTATCCCTCATGATAATATAAAGAATGAGGCTCAGATCGAAGGAATTAGAAAAAGCGGAGTCGCTACCACTGAAATTCTAGATATCGTTGCTTCCAATATTAAAGTTGGGATGTCCACAGAAGAGATTAACACCATTGTTCATGAGGAGACACTAAAGAGAGGCGGTATACCTGCACCTCTCGGTTATATGGGTTTTCCAAAAAGCACTTGTACATCAAGAAATAATGTCGTCTGCCATGGAATCCCCTGTGATAAAGAAGTCATTCAGGACGGAGACATTATCAATGTTGATGTAACCACCATTATTAATGGTTATCACGCCGATGCCAGCCGTATGTTTATGATTGGCAACGTCTCTCCGGAAGCTAAAAAAATTGTTGAAGTCACTAAGGAAGCGCTTGACCGGGCCTTTATGGCACTAGCTCCATATGGCGATCTAAATGAAGTGGGCCGGACCATTGATCCCTTTGTACAATCTCATGGTTATTCCGTTGTGAGGGCTCTTTGTGGACACGGCATTGGCACCGAATTCCATGAAGAACCACAGGTTGATCATTATAGTAGTCCCAATAAAGGCTATTTGCTGATTCCAGGTATGACATTTACTATTGAACCGATGATTAATGAAGGCGTCTTTGACGTTGATATCCTTGAGGATAAATGGACGGTTATGACAAAAGACCGCAAGCTTTCCGCACAATGGGAATATACTGTCCTTATTACCGAAACAGGAGCTGAAATTTTAGCCAAATAATTTTGTTTTTATATATAAAAAAGAGGATTGTTTATCATGAAATTATTGTATTCGGTGAAAAATGAAGATATTCATAAACTTGAAACTCTCTTGCCTGTTCCTTTCTTTATAATCAATCCTGATGAGATAGTTTATACAAATCCGCTATTTATAGAATTAACCGGGTATTCAATTAACGATCTAAACAGTGATCCTATCATGCAGCTAACGGACGAGGGATCTTTTAATCTGCTGTTTGCTCAAGTAGATGCCTGCCTTTCCGGAGTCGCAACAAGTTGCAAGGGTGAATTATCTTTAAAAACCAAAGATGATCAAATTCTATGGCTCCACTACACATTATCACCTATAGAATTTGATGGAAAAAAACATGTTCTGGCCATTATTCATGATATCACAGAAAAAAAGGAAGCAAAGAAGCACCTGGCAACGCTGGTGCGCCTTAGAGATTCCATGCTTGCCATCACCCAATCGGTGATTGGTGTTGTAAATCTTGATTACTTCTATCATCTTGTGTTAGAAAAAGCCATCACTGAAATCGAAGCTGCTGAAGTAGGTTCGATTTTACTTTTTGAAAACTCTAAATTAAAGATAGTTGCACATCAGGGATTTAAGGATGAATTAATCAGTAATTTTGAATTGCCACTTCAGGAATCTTTCATATACAAGGCGACGTCAGGTAAACTTGATCGGATTGTGATTATTGACGATATTACGAAACTTGATGATGTCTATGTGATTCCCCTAGAAGAAGATCGTTCAAAAATGATTATAACTTCAATCATTGCTCCCATTTACATTGATCAAAAATTTTATGGATGCATTAGTTTAGAAGCGACTGAAGGAGGAGTCTTCACTACAGATGATACTAAAATAATGCAGTTTATTCAGAATAATGTTCAAATTGCTATTACCAATTTTCTATTGCAAAAAGAAAAACATTTTCTTTCACAATTTGACTCACTGACCAAACTTTATAACCGTAGTTTCTTTGAAAAATCTTTTGAAACTACTTTGGAAAAATCAAAACGATATAAAGAAGAATTCCTTCTTGTCATCTTCGATCTTAACGATCTGAAACTAATAAATGATATTCATGGTCACCAGGCCGGTGATCAAATCATTACTCACTTTGCAGATTCTTTAAAAACTATCTCCAGAAAAAGTGATCTTCTCGCCAGATATGGAGGCGATGAGTTTATTGCGATCTTTTTCTATACGGATGAACAAAGCATTCGTGCAAAAATCGAAAAGTTGCTTTTATATATGCAGCAGCATCCAATCCACTTTGAAGGCTATGATCATATGTGTTCTTTTAGTTATGGAATGGTGTCTTTCCCAAATGAAGGAAGTAATTTATATCAATTAGTAAAACTTGCAGACCAAAGAATGTATGAATATAAATCCCAGTATAAAAAAGAACACTAAAGTACCGATTTAGAACAGAAAACAGCCCCTGAATGCCGAATTCAGGGGCTGTTTTCTGTTCTAGCGAGGTTCTTCTGCAAACTGCTCACTATTATTTCAAGCGTTGGTACGCGCTGAAACCACAACATTTTTACTAAATGTCACAATCGGATATAAAACAACAATACCCACTGTGTTAATAATCGCTGCAGGTATAACAACCGTGCTAAATAATACCATAAATGGTGCTGGTATTCCTGTTAACAGAAGTGCTGATGTTAAGAATACCGTACCGCTAAAGATAGTTCCAATAAATCCAATAACTCCTAATGACAGGACATTTGGTACTTTATCTGCAAACATCTTAACTAAAACTAACACAAAAATACTGGTAATTGATTTGTCGATAATATTAGGAATCTGTCCTGCAGGAAAATTGGTAGTTAAGGCTGCAATCAAGCCGGCAACCATACCTGCTGCTAATGTTGAAGAAAATTCTCTCTTCATAAAAATAATGATAAACAACATAATCAACATTACATCCGGTTTCATTCCCGCACCGTACCCCGGAATAATCAACCTTAGAACAAAACCTGCACCCAACAACAAACTAATCTGTACTAACTCTCTCAAATCCATTTTCATCTAAATCTCTCCTCTTCTCATCTCGTCTGATCTTAACAGCCTATTCCAGCATCTCGAAGGAATCAGGCACCAAGTTATCTCAATAACTTGAATTACATTATACACCCATCTTAGAAAATCTACAATATTTTTTTAGAAAATTTTACTCCATTCTCTATTTTATCTGACCTGAATTAAGTCTCACTTTATCACCATAATGTCTTTTAAAGACCTCTTCGGCACATGATGACGGCCTTCTTCATCTCGCCAATATTCAACAGAACCGTTAGAACCAATGCATTCGATCACGACTTCTTCAGCAGGTTTTCCAAGGGCAATCACCATTAGTGGGTTAAGGTTATGCGGCGCTTCCAGAGCTTCCATTAAATCATATCTATCAAAAGAGGCAAATGTACATGCTCCAAAACCCATAGCCACAGCTCCAAGTGTTATCGATTGTGCCGCCAGGCCGTGCTCCCAAAAATAATTGTTAGCGATATCCTTATCATGAAACACAATAATGTAAGCCGTAGGACGCTGACCCTCTTCAGGACCAACCCAATCTTTGTAATAATTAGCCCATTTTAGTGTTTTAAATACTTCTTTTCTTTTTTCTTCGTCCAGTATCGCCCAGAATTTTAAAGACTGACGGTTACCGCCAAATCCTGAAAGTCTGGCCAGTTCAATCAGAGACGCTATATTTTCCTCTGTAATTTCCTGAGTTTCATCGAATATCCTGTAGGTCCGATTTTTTACCACCAGATCTTTAAGAAATGGAAACCATTCATTTTCTCTACTCATCTTGTGCCTCTTCTTCCCCAGAAAAACCTTCCGGCATCCAAAAGTCGAAGGCTCCTGAAATTGATTTAGAAACATCTTCAAAAATCTTGCTCAGCATATATTCCGCTTGTAAAAACTCCTGAATCGTTGGGTTGAACTGGACAACTTCAGAGAATTTCTCAAGCTCTTTCTGCTTGTCTTCCGGGACTTCCTGTCCCATCATCATAAACGTCTGCACTTCCATCTGTTTTTGCCTTAGATCGGAAATGATTTGCTTTTTGTCCGCATCCCCTTCAATTGTAGCTCGTAATTCCTGATATTTTT
>SKKY01000084.1 GCA_007123515.1 Clostridia bacterium | reverse complement strand
TAAAACTAAAGTCCAGTTCGAATCCGTTTTCTTCAAAATTATTAACGATTTGTCTTTTTTCATCAGAACCAATAAACTCATTGTTCTCCATCAGCGTTAAGACTGTTTTAAAACGTCTTTCCGCATTCAAAGGATTGCTTGTTGGAGAGTTGGCCCATGGGTTTTGAATGACCCCGGCTAAAAGAGCGCTTTGTGCCGGCGTTAGCTCACTGGCGGAGGTATTAAAAAATGATTTTGCTGCAGCTTCAGCTCCGTAAGCACCTCGCCCAAAATAGATCTTATTAAGATACATTTCAAGAATTTCATCTTTAGTATAAGTTCTTTCAAGTTTAAGTGCGACAATGGCTTCTTGTGCTTTTCTTTTTATTGTAATGTCTTTAGGGTCAAAGAAAGATATTTTAACAAGTTGCTGGGTTATGGTACTGCCACCCTGAGCCCCAAAACCATCTCTGAAATTAGCAACAGCTGCACCAAATAGTCGGTAAAGATCAACACCAGGATGCTTATAGAATCGTTTGTCCTCAACAGAAAGAACGGCATTAATCATATTGGGTGAGATGTCATCAAGTTCAACAGGCATCCTGTTTTCAACCCCGTGAAGTGAGGCCACGTGCTTATCATTTTGATCATAGATTTCAGTAGATATCTCGTAATTTACAAGGATATGTTCTTCAATATCAGGCATATCATTTAAAATGCTTATCACATAACCGGTAACGGCAACGGCTGTCACGCCGGCTAAAGCAAGAATGCTTAATAGAACGATTTTTAGTATTTTTTTATAATCAGGTTTTTTCTTAGCTTTATAAGGCCTTGTCAGGCTCTCTTTATTTGTTTGGTCATCTTTCATAAATTATTATTTCCTCCTTATGATAAACAAAGCTATTATACCATATTTTCAAATAGAGCTAAATCTAAAAAATTACAATGCCTTATAAGGTGCCGGAAGGGTCTTTTAAAAACGACACATTAATCAGATCATATTTTTTTATTATAAATAAAAAGGAAGTCATTGGGTGATAAATAATAAGAAATTCTTAAAATATTAATATAAATGTAACAATTCATGGGTAAGGTTGTTGTAAGTGAAAAAAAAGCAGGAGTGAGAAATTTTGAAAATATTAATTATCGGCGCAGTCGCTGCAGGGACCTCAGCGGCTGCTAAAGCAAGAAGAAATAATGATTTTGCTGAAATTGTAGTCTATGAAAAAGACCGGCATATTTCCTATTCAGGTTGTGGGCTACCCTATTATATTGGAAATGATGTTACTGATATGGATGAATTAACGCCCAGAGATCCGGAATTTTTTAAAAAGAAATACAATGTCGATATTAAGACAGGACATGAAGTCTTGAAAATAGATAAGGAGAATAAAGAGCTTTTAGTTGTTGACTATGATTCCGGCGAAACATTTATTGATAGCTATGATGCACTGATTATAGCCACAGGTGCTAAATCGTTCGTTCCTGATATTGCAGGTAACAATAAGGAGCATGTTTTTACTTTGCGAAATGTGCAAAGTGCTTTGGATATCAAAACATTTTTAGATAGTAAGAATCCAAAAGAGATTGTAATTGTAGGTAGTGGCTTTATTGGCTTGGAGCTTCTTGAAAACTTGGTCTGTTCGGAATACAAAGTGACTATTATTGAAAAGCTTCCTACATTAACGCCAAATCTTGATTCAGAGATGGCCATCTATTTAGAAAATCAGCTGCAAAAAAAAGGAATTAAAATCATAACCGGAAATTATGTTACAGAAATAAAAAAGGAAAGCGTTATTCTTGCCGATGGCCGGAGTCTTCCTGCCGACATGGTGGTATTAGCTACCGGAATTATTCCTGAAACAAAACTAGCAAAAGATGCCGGTGTAGAAACAGGTGAAACCGGGGCCATAAAGGTCAATAAAAAAATGCAGACAAACCTTTCAGGAATTTTTGCTTGTGGTGATTGTATAGAAACATTTTCTGTAATTACCGGAAAGCCAGTGTATCATCCCTTGGGTTCAACGGCTAATAAAACCGGCCGTATTGCCGGAGATGTTGTCACAGGAGGGGAGTTAGAATACAAGGGTAATCTTGGGACGGGCATTTACAGGGTTTTTGATCTTACAGTAGCTGCCACAGGCCTAACAGAAAGACAAGCTCTTCAAGAAGGTTATGAGATCATAGTAAACCATAACACCAAACCAGACAGGCCCGCCTACTTTAGGGGTGAAGAGATGATTATAAAGGTGGTTGCAGATAAAAAAAACAAAAGGATTTTAGGAGTGCAGATTATTGGTGGACGGGGAAGTGACAAACGGCTCGATATATTCGTAACGCTGATTACATGTAAAGCCACAGTTGACGAATTATTTCACCTTGATCTTGCCTATGCACCACCGTTTTCTACGACAAAGGATCCGGTTCATTATTCAGGGATGATTCTTGATAATGCTATAAACAGAGAGCGCAGGCTAATAAGAGCTGAAGAAATAAGACAGGACAGAGATAACCTGCAGATTATTGATACCCGAAGTAAAGAAGATTATGAATCAAAAGGTTTTGTAGAGGGGGCCATTCATATTCCTCATCAGGAAATAAGAAACCGATTATCTGAACTTGATCCAAATAAAAAAACAGTCACATACTGTAATAAAGGAACAACAGGAAATGCAGTACAGAATATACTTCTCCAAAATGGATTTACTAAAGTATACAATTTATCCGGAGGGCACTCGTTTTATAAGGAAAGTTTTAAAAAAGAAGAGAACGACACCTTGTAAAATGATGAAAATCAGGATAATTGTTTTACTTAGAAATATCTGATAATATATGATGATATTCAACCTAAAGGTATATAACAAAAGTAAAACTAGGAGGAAAGTGTAATGGAGAATGTTTTTGATGTATTAAAAGGCAGAGGTTTTATCGAACAGGCAACTCATGAAGAAGAAATTAGAGAACTTTTAGGAAAAGAAAAAGTGACTTTTTATATAGGGTTTGATCCTACTGCAGACAGTCTTCATGTGGGCCATTTTATTCAAGTGATGGTCATGATGCATATGCAAAAAGCCGGTCACAGACCTATTGCTCTTTTAGGTGGTGGAACCGCTCTTGTCGGAGATCCATCCGGAAGAACGGATTTGCGCAAAATGTTGACAATGGATCAGATTGAGCGCAATCTTCAGGCATTTAAAAAACAATTTTCTAAGTTTATTGATTTTTCAGAAGGTCAGGCCGTTATGGTGAACAATGGGGATTGGCTGACAAAACTTAATTATATAGAATTTCTAAGAGATATAGGCAGACATTTTTCTGTCAACAGGATGCTTAGTTTTGATTGTTTTAAAAGTAGAATGGAGAAAGGCTTATCCTTTTTGGAGTTCAATTATATGATCATGCAATCCTATGATTTTCTTGTATTGTTTAGAGAATATGAATGCAAGTTGCAGTTAGGTGGTAATGATCAGTGGTCGAACATCCTTGGTGGTGTTGAGCTTGTCAGGAAGGTTGATCAGGGCGAGGCCTTTGGTTTAACCTTTAAGCTTCTTGTTACCAGTGAAGGGAAAAAGATGGGCAAAACAGAGCAGGGTGCGTTATGGCTGGACCCTGAAAAAACGAGCCCTTATGAGTTTTACCAATACTGGAGAAACGTTGATGATGCGGATGTGAAAAACTGTCTTTCTTTATTAACCTTTATGCCGATGGATGAAGTAGAAAAACTTTCTTCGCTTCAAGGTGCTGAAATCAATGAAGCAAAAAAAGTGCTTGCCTATGAGGTTACAAAACTGATTCATAATGAAGAAGAAGCACAGAAAGCCAAAGCAGCAGCAGAAGCTTTATTTGGCGGCACAGGAAATTTGGAAAACATTCCTACCACTTATATAGAAGAAAACAAGATAACAGAAGGAATTAGTCTTTTGGATCTGCTCGTTTCGGTTGAGTTTATTAAAAGCAAATCCGAGGGCAGAAGATTAGTAGAACAAAATGGATTATCTGTTGATGACATAAAAATAAAAGATCATAATGCACTCATCTCAGCAGAAGACTTTAAAGATAAAAAGATATTGGTTAAAAAAGGAAAAAAAGAATTTCTTCAGATTATCATTCAGTAGCATGAGCCCCTTAATGGGGCTTTTCTTATATATGTTCGGTTAGTTAACAAAATAACTTGAGGTGATTTGTTTATGAGTATAGAAACGCAGGATTTTGTAATTTTAGCGGTATTATCAGCACTGGTGATTGGCTCATCTTTTTTTATCTCCCGGAACTACCTGACAGATAAAAAGTCTTTGAAACAACGTCTTATTTCTATTTGTATTTCTTATATAAAGCTAACAATTTTTTACATAGTCCTAAAGGAATTAACTAGTTTTTCTGTTGATTACAGTATTTTAGTTTTGTTTTTTATTGCTTTATGTATTTTCACATTATGGGAATTAATGAATTTAAATTTATGGGAAAAAGGGCTATTAATTTTAGTTCTGATAACAATACTTGGGATAAGAAGCTACGAAAATGCTGGGCCATCCACCGCCTACCATTTATATCAATCAGAGCTGCTTCATGTGGAAAATCATGGAGAAATATTAGATTTATTTCATGAAGAATATCGCAATGAGTTTACCCCGGAAGATTTTCAAAAGGTAAAGCCTTACCTGAATCCTGTAAAAGAACAACGTTTGTTGAGATTTTACCAACCAGCACTCTTAGAGTATGAAGATGGTCAGGTCATGATGCTTGAAATATCTCGTGAGAATTCGAATAACAAACTTCAGTTTAGGCATATAAAGTTACTTCCGGAGGAAGTTGGATCATATTTTAGACATTACCCTATGGAAATAGAACGAAAAGCAGAGTATCCTCAGAATATAATAGAAGAAGAAAGGGAAGCCATTATTGAAACAAAGGGTTCCTTTATTAGTCATGCCAGTATCTATCAGGAAATAAAGTGGTATGAAAAATTGATTGGAGTGTTTGGAGAGAAGAAAGTTTGGGATGATATGTGGCTTAAGCTTGAGGGTCTACTTGCACCAGAAGGTCCAGTATATGGAGCGGGAACGAGTGATAATGGATATTTATTTTTTATTTTTAATTCTGACTGGAAAGTGGATCAAGTAATTTTAAATGAAATTTACGCTGAGTTCAGTGAGTATGCAACAAAAAATGACATCAACGAACTTCCTGTGGTATTTAAAAGGGTAGACTAATTTAATTTTTCAGTAGAATTTAAAAAAAAATTAAAAAAACCTGTTTACAAGAAAAAAATAAGGGGTATAATTAAGTTCCTGCAGTAAAACAAAAGAATAAGACAAAAAAATGAATGCAGGAAAAAAGGAAAAAAAGAAAAGAAAAGTTATTGACAACTTCTTAGAAAGTTGTTAATATAAAGAACGTTGCTGAACACGGCAACAAGGCACATTGAAAATTAAACAGCTGCAAAGAAACGAAAAGAAAGAGTTATAAAAAGCACCAAATTTGTAAAACGCAAGCTATTAGCTTGAACAGGATATTAATGGAGAGTTTGATCCT
>SKKY01000161.1 GCA_007123515.1 Clostridia bacterium | reverse complement strand
TTTTATTACAAAAAATAGAGCCTCGAAGCTTTTACTTAATGTAAAAACTTCAAGGCTCTTCTTTTTAGGCTAGTTTTGTCCCAGCCTCTTCTAATGTTGTCTAAAGCCAGTATTCCGGATAGCTCCGTTCTTCATCAAAATTATTAACAATTAAAGCCAGTACTAAAAGAATCAGGACACTAATTAATATCGGATTAATGATCCAGAAAAAACTTCCGTTAGAAATGCTGGCACCAAGCAAGGCCGTAGCACCGGCTGGGGGATGAACCGCTCGTAATATAAGCATAATCACGATTGAAAAGGACACCGCAAGTGCAACACCGATTACAGAAGGGCCCAACAAACGAAAAATCAGAACACCAATCAAAGCGCCTGTCAGATGCCCTCCGATCAGATTCCTTGGCTGGGCAAAGGGAGCGCTCGGAACACCGAACATAAGCACAGCAGAAGCCCCAAAAGGAGCCATTAACGGGAATACCTCAGCACCAAGTGAAAGAAACGAGATAATTAATATAGCGATAAAAGATGTAACAAAAGACCAGAATAAAGTGTGAGCCGTCGGGTAAGGAGTTTGACAGCTAGCCTTACCCCGCCATTTAATAAAATACTTTTCATAAGAACCCATGTAAGAACCACCATTATTTTCAGATTGACTATGAAGATAGAGTACTCTAAAAAAGATAAATCATCAACAAAAAAGAGATGTGTCCCTCAAAGTTACTCCGTTGGGGACGTTTCCCTCCGGTATACCGGAGGGAAACGTCCCCAACGAAAACTAACAATAATTTTGCATTTTATTGATAAAATTTTATTGACTTTAGCGCTTTAGTGGGCTAAAATGGCGAAAGATGAATAAGGGGGATATGAAAAATGAATAAAAAATTGATAGTAACAATGGCATTGCTTGCAGTTGTATCGTTAATGGTTAGTGCTTGTGGTGGCGGAACGCCGGATCCTGCTCCTGAGCAGACGACCTGGGAAAGAATTCAGGCTGATGGTGTGTTGGTGGCTGGTCTTGATGATAACTACCCGCCTATGGGCTTTAGAGATGAGAATAATGAGTTGGTTGGTTTTGATATTGAAATGGGTGCGTTACTTGCTGAAAGGCTTGGCGTTGAGATTGAATGGCAACCTACTGCGTGGGATGGTGTTGTGGCATCTTTGCAGTCGAAAAAGTTTGATGTGATTATTTCCGGCATGACGATTACAGAAGAAAGAGCGGCACAGGTTGATTTTGCGGGACCATATATTCACGCTGCACAGGCGTTAGCGGTTCAGGAAGACAATGAAGAGATTCAGATGATGTCTGATTTAGAAGGTAAGATTGTTGGTACGCAGAATGGCAGTGCCGGCCTAAAGGTTGCTGAAGAGCTTGATGAGGAAATTGGATTTGGTGAATTGCGTGGATACAATGACTATGGAATGGCGTTTCAGGACTTAAGAATCGGAAGAGTTGATGCGATTATTGCTGATAATTATGTTATCGCAGGATTTATTAATAACATGCCGGGTGACTTTAAGTTTACGGCTGAGTTGTTTGCAGAAGAAGAGCAGGGAATTGCTGTTAGAAAAGAAGACAGTGATCTGCATGAAGCGATTAATACGGCTTTAGAAGAAATGATTCTGGACGGAACGCTGGCTGAATTGTCTGAGGAGTGGCTTGGTGGCGATGTAACAGCGGTTCTTAAGCAGGAGATTATGGAAGAAAGAGCCAATCAGTAACGAGTATAATGGTAACTAAAGATAAACAAATGGCGGGGAGTCACATCTCCGCTTTTTCTCTTATTAAGAAAAGGTGACAAATTATGAACACGTTTGATTTTGAGATTATCATCGAAAGATTTCCGATCTTTTTAAAGGCAACGATTCCGACCATTCAACTGACGCTTTTGGCGATTACGTTTGGAACGATCATTGGCCTGATTATCGCGCTGATGAAAATATCGCAAAAAAAACCGCTAATGATCATCGGAACGTTTTATACCTGGATTTTTAGAGGAATTCCTCTCCTTGTGCAGCTCTTTATTATCTACTACGGACTTCCGAGCATCGGTATTGAGTTTTCGCCGCGTGAGGCTGCTGCATTGGGTCTTAGTCTTTGTGGCGGAGCCTATATCGCAGAAATTATCCGGGCCGGGATTCAGTCGATCGATAAGGGCCAGATGGAGGCTGCCTATTCCCTGGGCATGAGCTGGGAGCAGGCGATGTTTCGTGTGATTATCCCGCAGTCGCTTAAGCGGCTAATTCCGCCGATGGGCAATGAATTTATCACCCTGCTAAAAGACACCTCCCTGGTGGCGGTCATCAGCATGGTTGAATTGTTGCGCACGGCTCAGACGCAGGCTTCGGCGACATTTAAACCATTTGAGATGTATGTAACGGCAGGATTTATTTATCTGATGCTAACGACATTATTTACAATCCTGTTTAATAAATTAGAAGAACGACTCGCGCTATCTGAATAAGTCAAAAAAGAAATCTGGAAGTGAAGAATATGATGGTTGAATTAAAACAAATCTATAAGAGTTTTGGGACGCTTGAAGTACTAAAAGACGTCTCATTAACAATAGAAAAAGGTGAAGTGCTGGTTATTATCGGTCCTTCCGGCTCGGGAAAGAGTACGCTCTTGCGTTGCATTAATCAGCTCGAAAAGATCAATCAGGGCGAAATTATTGTGACCGGTCAGGTGGTAGCCCGTAAGCATCCCGGGGAAAAGGAATTTGTCCTGCCGTTAAAGCAAGTCTATAAGTTGCGGGAAAAAATCGGAATGGTGTTTCAGCGTTTCAATCTTTTTCCTCATATGAAAGCGGTTCGCAATGTGGCGGAAGCACCGATTCATGTGGCCAAGGTGCCTAAAAAGGAAGCCTATGAGAGAGCCTGCCAGATGCTTAAAAAAGTAGGTCTTTCGGATAAAGAACAGGCCTATCCGGCCCACTTATCGGGCGGACAGCAGCAGAGGCTTGCGATTGCCCGGGCACTGGCGATGGAACCGGAGATTATGCTTTTTGATGAGCCAACCTCAGCCCTTGATCCCGAACTTGTCGGTGAAGTGTTACAGGTTATGAAGGACTTAGCCAAAGAAGGCATGACGATGGCTGTGGTTACGCATGAAATGTCATTTGCTAAAGATGTAGCGGATCGGGTGATTTTTATGGACGAAGGACGGATTGTGGAGCAGGGCACACCACAGGAAATTTTTGGCCAACCGACACAGGAGAGAACAAGAACATTCCTTAGAAAAATCCTGAACTAATCGAAAACAGGATCTTTTATCTTGACAAAGCGCCCTTAAGTTAGTAAAGTATTTTTGATAATAAAATAAATAATGATGACCCTGTACCTTTAAGTTAGTCCCGTGAGGCTAATAAGGAGAACCAAAGAGTGATAAACGACCATCCACCTCCTTATTGTGTTGCGCGCAAAAGGGGGTTTTTCATTGTGATCAGGAGGTTTTTTGATGAAAGAACAATTAACACCCAAGAATTTCGTACTATCTTTTCAGCATGTACTGGCAATGTTTGGTGCCACTGTACTCGTACCCTTTATTACCGGACTTAATCCTTCGATCGCCCTTTTGGGGGCCGGTGTTGGCACATTGCTGTTCCATTTGGTCACCGGCGGGCAAGTTCCTGTGTTCCTGGGGTCGTCTTTTGCCTTTATACCGGGAATTATGATTGTTAAAGAAACCTTCGGTATTGAATATGCCACCGGTTCATTTTTAGCCGTTGGAGCGGTCTATTTTTTAATGTCGCTGACGGTCTACTTTGTAGGGATTGATAATGTAAGAAAACTCTTTCCTGCGGTGGTAACCGGTCCGATCATTATCGTTATCGGACTGATCCTGGCTCCGGTAGCAGTGGACATGTCATCGGCAAACTGGACGGTAGCGATCATCACCATTTTAGGTGTGGCGTTAACCGGAATCTTAGCCCGCGGATTTTTACGAATGATTCCGATTCTGATGGGGATTGTGATCGGATACATTGCCGCAGCCATCATGGGCAATGTCGATATCAGTGGAATGCAAGAGGCCAATATTTTTGCCATGCCGGAATTTACTGCACCGGCGTTCTCAGCGGAAGCGATGCTGATCATTATTCCGATTGCCCTGGTTACCTTAATTGAGCACATTGGTGATATTACAACCAACGGAGCGGTGGTAGAAAAAGATTTTATGAAAAAACCGGGTTTACACAGAACGCTTTTGGGTGATGGTTTGGCCACGGCTTTCGCCGGCCTGATTGGCGCACCGGCTAACACCACGTACGGAGAGAACACCGGTGTTTTGGCGGTGACCAAGAATTACAGCCCGATGATTTTGCGCGGTGCGGCTGTGATTGCGATTCTATTAAGTTTTATCGGAAAATTTGGTGCGTTAATCCAGTCGATTCCGATGGCCGTTATGGGTGGCGTCAGCTTTGTTCTTTTTGGAATGATTGCCAGCATCGGGATCCGCACCATGGTTGAGACCCGCCTGGACTTAAGTGACTTAAGAAACAGCATTGTGGTCTTTACGGTACTGATTGTCGGAATCGCCTACATTCAGGGGGATGCCAATCTTTTGGTGATTCCTTTACCCGGACCGGCTTCCTTGTCAGGTCTTAGTCTGGCGGCTGTAGTGGGTGTGACCCTGAATGCCGTCTTTAACATCCTGATTCCGTACGTTATGAAAAAAATATAGCATTAAAAGCATCAAAAAACGAACGATACAGGCAAAAAAGAGCGATCCCTACGGATTTGCTCTTTTTTTTTTCTAAAAAAAAGGGTAAACTATATGAAACGGAAAGTCAGATGAATAAAAGGGTGGTTGCCTCTTTGCTTACGCTTAGTTCACATGCAAAAATAAATTTATATATCGACGTACTATATAAGCGTGGTGATGGCTATCACCAGGTGGAAATGATTATGCAGAAGCTTCTGTGCCATGATTTGTTGACGATGGAAAAAGCAGACGAGATCATCATCAGCTGCAGCGACCTTGCAATTCCAACGGATCAGACTAATCTGGTACACAAAGCCATAGGGATTGTGGCGAAGGATTATCCGGAGGTAAAGGGTCTTTCTGTGGCTATTGAAAAAATGATTCCCGCAGAAGCCGGTCTGGCCGGGGGGAGCTCAAATGCGGCAACGGCGATAGAAGGGATCTCTAAACTCTATGATTTGCAGCTCTCTAAAGAGCAAATGGCTTTTTATGGGCAACAGGTGGGATCGGATGTCAGCTTTTTCTTTTATGGCGCGACATCTCTGGCGACTGGTCGGGGAGAAATCATAAGAGATCTTGTTGGATTGCCTCCGCTGTATGTGGTGTTACTAAAACCTGCAGAAGGACTCTCAACAGCTGAGGTATATAAGAATTTGGTTATTGCAGACAGCCCACAGTCAGCATCTGCGATGGCAGAAGCTATTAGCGAAGGGAATGTCTCCTTTGTAGCAGAGAATCTGTATAACAAGCTGGAAGATTCAAGTTTCGAGTTGTTACCACCATTACGGAAAATTAAAGAAACGCTGGTGGCCGATAATCCGGCATCCCTGATGTCCGGCAGCGGATCAACCTTTTTTTCTTTGTTTACTAATAAAGAAGACGCATTGACTTTTATGGAGAAGCACAGGAATTCGTTTGATTTTTGTACCATGACCCGATTTCTTGAAGAATAAAAAAATAGAAAATAAAAAAAAGTACGGGGTAAAGATAAAAAGGAGGATGACGAAATGAGCAGACAGAGAAGATTAGTGCCGATTACGTTAGACAGCTATAAGCCGTTACGGGAGATTGTTTTTGAAACATTACGCGATGCCATTATTAATCAGACCCTTGAACCGGGTGAAAGACTGATGGAAATTCAGCTTGCCGATGAAATGGGTGTTAGCAGAACGCCTGTCAGAGAAGCGATCAGAAAGCTGGAGCTTGAAGGTCTTGTGATTATGGTACCGAGAAAAGGTGCTTATGTGGCCGGAATTTCTGTAAAAGACATTCATGAGGTTTTTGAGGTTCGGGCTGCCCTTGAGGGGTTGGCTGCAAGCCTGGCTGCACAGAGAATCACACCGGAAGAGCTGGATGAGATGGAAAAAAGTCTGTTTGTGGAAGCCGGTGAAATTGATGGTAATAATCTGCGTTCTATCGTTGAAATTGATACCACCTTCCATGATCTTTTGTATAAAACGGCTCGCAATGAAAAGCTGGTACAGATGGTCAATAACCTTCAGGAACAATTGCAGAGGTTTCGTTCCGCTTCATTAGCCAGACCGGGCAGAAGTAAGACGGCCTTAGAAGAACACAGGAAAATTTTAGAGGCTCTTGCACTGCGCGATTCAAAACTTGCTCAGGCATTGGCCATTGAACATATTGAAAATGCGGAAACAGCCATGATGGAATCGATAGAGTCACAGGGGCTGTATAAGGAGTAAAGAATTGGATAAGTTAAAAAGAAGCCAGAGAATGGTGTTGCTTACAAAAGAATTAACAGAAAATCCGGGCAAGATCTTTAGCCTGAATTATTTTTGCGAGAGATACCAGAGCGCAAAATCGAGTATCAGTGAAGATCTAAATATTATCCGTGATATTTTTTCCGAGTCCGATGAAGGTCACTTAAAGACCATCTCCGGAGTAACCGGCGGAGTCGTATTTTATCCCTATCTTGGTGATCGGGCAGAAAAAAGCTTCTTAAAAGAGCTGGCTAAGGATCTGTCAAAGGGCGATCGGATTCTTCCCGGTGGTTATTTATACATGACCGATCTGATCTATTCGCCGGACATTCTGCGTAAGTTGGCTAAAATATTTGCAAAAAAATTCCGGGAGACCAAACCGGACTACATTGTAACGATAGAAACCAAAGGCATTCCGCTGGCACTAATGACCGCAGAGACCTTTGGTGTCCCGCTTGTTATTATCCGTGACTCAAGCCGGGTAACAGAAGGATCAGCCGTAAATATTAATTACGTGTCGGGATCTAATCATACGATCTCTACGATGTCACTGGCCAAAAGAACACTGCCGGAAAATTCCAAAGTTATTGTGATTGATGATTTTATGAAAGCCGGCGGAACAGCGAAAGGCATGATCGATCTTCTTGGGGAGTTTAATGCAGAAATTTTAGGTATGGGCATCTTGATTACTACAGCAGAGCCGGAGAACAAACTAGTTAAGGAATACCTGAGCCTATTGTCACTCGAAACACTCAACTCAGAAACCCGTGAAGTACAAATCGCGGTCAAAGAATAAAAAAACAAAGAGCCTCTGAAGGTGCGGTGTATAATAATACACAATACTGGAAGAAAATTATTGATAAATGATTGTCGAATGGGTAAAATTAGAGAATATAAAACCATTCAAAATAAGTTTGTTAATAAATTGTTTTTAAGTTTACAATACTGGGTAAAAGTGTCAAGAACAACAGGAGGTGGAAGATTATCATGCAAGTAACTGATGTGAGAATTAGGAAAATCAACCAGGAAGGCAAGATGAAAGCCATAGTATCGGTAACATTGAATGACGCTTTTGTTGTTCATGACGTAAAAGTGGTTGAGGGGCAAAATGGATTATTTGTAGCCATGCCAAGTAAGAGAATGCCAGATGGAGAATTTAAGGATATAGCACATCCGATTTCTCAGGATTCCCGTGCAGTTATTCAAAACGCCGTCTTGCGGGCTTACGAAGAAGCCGAACATGAAGCTGCAGAAGAAACAGTAACAGAAACCGATGAAGAAACCGATGAAGAAACAGACGAAGAAACAGACGAAGAAATATAAACAGCGTCCTAAAAAAAATAAGAAAAAAATTAATAGCTAAGATAAAAACCGGATGATCAGAAACACGACGATCATTCGGTTTTTTTAGTGGTTTTAGTTGGGGACGTGTACTTGCGGTTTACCAGCAAGTACACGTCCCCAACTCTTTTTCCTTTGTTGTTTTTACCGGGTGTTTCATATATAATGTTTTGGTCTTCGGGCGAATGGGGGGGAATGTTTGATGGCAGGGATTATGATTGCATTTTTGATTGGAATTGTGCTTAGTGCGCTGGGCTGGGTTCCGGAACAGATACATAAAAGGGTTGACTTGCTGTTAATCATTGTCCTGGTATTTTTGCTTTTTGGGATGGGCCTGAATATCGGAATGGATGAAACGATTGTACAGAATATTTTTGAGCTCGGTAAAACCGCGTTTTTTATCAGCCTGGCTAGTGTTTTTGGCAGTGTGATTTTTGTCTGGTATTTTGGGAAAATGATTTTCGGAGACTGGCTATGATTTTGCTCTTAGTGGGTACGGTGGTTCTTGGTGTTTTAACGGGTCTTTTTTTAGACATTGCAACATGGCAGGTGCAGTTGGATATCGTAAACGAATACCTTCTTTACCTTTTGGTTTTTATTGTGGGCATTGATCTGGGTAGAAATAAGGAAGTGTGGTACAGAATTAAGGATATGGGTATAAAGATTCTGTTAGCTCCTTTTCTTGTAATTCTCGGAACGCTTTTTGGGGCGATGGTGATCAGTCTTTTTGTCAGCACCAATCTGATGGAGACGATGGCGATCAGTGCCGGTTTTGGATGGTACAGCATGTCGGCGGTATTGCTTAGAAATTTAGCGACAACGGAGATTGGTGCGATTGCTTTTCTATCCAATTTATTCCGCGAACTGCTGACCATTATTCTTTTACCGTTTATTGTGCACCATTTTGGTAAATTCCCGGCAATGGCACCGGGGGGCGCGACTTCAATGGATACCACATTGCCCTTTGTTAGCCGATATGCAGGAAAAGATATCGCCCTGATCGGATTTATCAGTGGCGTGACTTTAACTTTAGTCTCCCCTTTTTTAATTTCACTTTTAATAAGCTTTAATATATAGTAAAATCAATATGTTATATGTAGGAAAGGACTGTCGGTATGAATATTATTGAAAAAGTAAAATATCAGATTAACGAGGAAATCACAGCGGCGTTTTCCAGATTAAAAGAACGCGGAGAGATTGAGTTTGAGCAGTTGCCGGAATTTGTTCTTGAAGTTCCGAGAGAAAAGTCACACGGAGATTTTGCCACAAACATTGCCATGCTCTTAACAAAGCAGGCCAAGAAAAACCCAAGAGAGATCGCGGGTCTTTTAGTGGGTGAAATGGATCCCCAAAAAACAGAAATTGACCGGATGGAGATTGCCGGACCGGGATTTGTGAACTTTCATTTGCAGGATCAGTGGCTGCAAAACGTAATTCCGCTGGTGCTTGAACAGCAGGATGATTATGGTCGTGGTGATTACGGTAAGGGCAAAAAAGTAATGATTGAGTTTGTCAGTGCCAACCCAACAGGCTTGTTACATATGGGCAATGCCCGTGGAGCGGCTTTAGGTGATTCTTTATCAAATATTATGAACTTTGCCGGATATAGTGTGGACAAAGAATTCTACATTAACGATGCCGGCAATCAGATAGAAAATTTCGGTAAGTCCCTGGAAGCCCGCTATTTTGAACTTTTAGGAAAAGATTTCCCGTTCCCGGAAGAAGGCTATCACGGAGAAGACATTAAAGAAACCGTACAGCGGATCATCAATACCTATGGAGATTCCCTGTTAAATGATGAACACCGAGTAGAGAAATTAACCGAGGTTGCCTTGCAGGAAAAACTCGGAGCGATCAAACATGACCTGGAAAGTTTTGGAGTGGTCTATGATAACTGGTACAGTGAAAAAAGTCTGCATGAGTCCGGACAAATTCAGGAGACCATCAAGTTTCTAAAAGAAAAAGATTTGGTCTATGAAAATGAAGGAGCTCTTTGGTTTAAAACCTCAGCCTTCGTTGAGGAAAAAGATGAGGTCATTCAGCGTTCTAACGGAATCCCGACCTACTTTGCAGCAGATATTGCCTATCATAAAGATAAGTTCTCGCGCGGATACGATCTGCTGATCAATATCTGGGGAGCGGATCATCATGGTCATGTGGCCCGGATGAAAGGCGCAATGGAGGCGATCGGACATGACCCGGAAAGTCTTCAGGTAATCATTATGCAGCTGGTTCGTCTGTTCCGCGGTAAAGATATTGTAAGAATGTCAAAAAGAACCGGTAAATACATTACCTTAAATGAATTGGTGGATGAAGTCGGTAAAGATGCCGCCCGCTATTTCTTTGCGATGCGCAGCCCGGATTCTCATCTTGACTTTGATCTTGAGCTGGCAAAATCGGAATCATCCGACAACCCGGTCTACTATGTACAATACGGACATGCCCGGATCTGCAGCATCATAAAAGCAACCGGACAGGAAGATTTTGCGGTAAGCCCGGAAGCCCTTGGCGTCCTACAAGCCGAAGAAGAACGTTTGCTTCTTAGAAAAATCGCTGATTTCCCGGAAGAAGTCCGCTTATCAGCCAAACATATGGAACCACACAAATTAGCTATTTATGCTCATGATCTGGCAGGATTGTTCCACAGCTTCTATAATAACTGCAAAGTAATCGGAAGCGAGCCGCAGGTAATGGAAGCTCGTCTTGGCCTGGTTGTGGCAACGAAAATAACATTAAAGAACATCCTGACAATGTTAGGAGTTCATGCACCGGAAAGAATGTAAAAAAGACAGAAATTAAGAAAAGGGGGATAATGTTTTGTCGAAGTACATCTTTGTCACGGGGGGCGTCGTATCGTCTTTAGGAAAAGGCATTACCGCAGCTTCGCTGGGCAGACTATTAAAATCAAGAGGGCTGAAAGTGGCCATGCAAAAACTCGATCCGTACATTAATCTCGATCCCGGAACGATGAGTCCGTATCAGCACGGTGAAGTATTTGTTACCGAGGATGGCGTGGAAACAGATCTTGATTTAGGACACTATGAACGATTTACGGATGAAAACACAAATAGATTCAGCAACTTTACGGCCGGAAAAATCTACTGGTCTGTATTGACAAAAGAGCGTCGCGGTGATTACCTTGGAAGAACGGTACAGGTAATTCCTCATGTGACTAATGAAATAAAGAGCACCATATATACCCTTGCTGAGCAGACAGAAGCCGATGTGATCATTACAGAAATCGGCGGAACCGTTGGAGATATCGAATCGCTCCCGTTTATGGAGGCCATCAGGCAGATAAAAAGTGATGTAGGTGTAGAAAACTGCATGTACATTCATGTAACCCTTGTCCCCTACTTAAAAGCGGCCGGAGAAGCGAAAACCAAGCCGACCCAGCACAGCGTAAAAGAACTTCGCAGCATCGGAATTCATCCGGATGCGATCGTAACACGCTCAGAGCAACCCTTGTCTCAGGACATGATTGATAAACTGGCGCTTTTCTGTGACATCAGAAAAGAAGCCGTCATCCAGGCAACAGACGCAGATTCGATCTATGAAATCCCTCTCTATTTTAAAAAGGCCGGATTTGATGAGCTTGTTATTAACCGTCTCGGACTAGAGGCCGGAGAAAGCCAGATGGAAGACTGGGAAGAGTTTGTCAATAAAATCCAAAATCCAAAAGGATCCGTAACCATCGGTCTTGTGGGTAAGTATGTAGAGCTTCATGATGCCTACTTAAGTGTGGCCGAATCGCTGATCTTATCCGGTGTGGATAATGAAGTTAGTGTAGACATCCGCTGGATTCATTCTGTGGAGATTAACGAAGAAAACGCCTTTCAGTACCTAGACGACTTAGACGGGATTATAGTGCCCGGTGGTTTCGGCGAAAGAGGCGTGGAAGGTAAAGTTCAGGCGATTAAATACGCAAGAGAAAACAAGATTCCCTTCTTAGGGATTTGCCTGGGTATGCAGCTGGCTGTTATCGAATTCTGCCGGAATGTACTGCAATACTGTGATGCAAACAGCACTGAATTTTGCCCGGATATCGAATATCCGGTGATCGATCTTCTGCCTGATCAGATCGGAATTGCAGAAAAGGGCGGCACAATGAGACTAGGCTCCTACCCCTGTAAGATTATTTCAGGCACAAAAGCAGCGGAGGCTTATCAGGAAGCAAATGTTTCAGAAAGACACCGTCACCGCTTTGAATTTAACAATAAGTACAAGCAGGACATGATCGATAAAGGTTTAGTCATCAGCGGAATCTACGAAGAAAAAGATCTCGTAGAGATCATCGAAATAGCCGACCATCCTTGGTTTGTGGCTTCACAATTTCACCCCGAATTTAAATCAAGACCTAATAAATCACATCCATTATTCAGAGAATTCATAAAAGCAGCAAAAAAATAAGGACAAAAAGAAAATCGGAAGTCTTGCGTAGTCGGAATGATACTGTTCTGACTGCGCGTGTATTCCGTAAAGATTGCAAAGGAGGATGACGATGCCGTTAGTAAATTTAAAGTATCTGATGGATCGAGCGGAAGCCGGCCAATACGCAGTAGGGGCCTTTAACTGTAACAACATGGAGATCGTACAGGCGATTGTGGAGGCTGCAGAAGAGGAAGAGGCACCGGTTATTATTCAGGCCAGCCAGGGAGCCATCAAGTATGCAGGACTTGACTTTATCGTATCACTTGTAAAAACAGCTGCCGATAAAGCCACCATTCCGGTTTGCCTGCACCTTGACCACGGAACCAACTTTGACCAGGTGTGCGAATGCATTGACAAAGGATTTACCTCTGTTATGTATGACGGATCACAGTATTCGCTGGAAGAAAACATCCGCGTGACACAGATGGTTATCAAACTGGCTCACGCGGCCAATGTTTCTGTAGAAGGTGAGCTTGGAAAAATTGGCGGAACGGAAGATGACGTTCATGTTGATGAAAAAGACGCAAGCTACACAAAGCCAGAAGAGGCTAAGCGTTATGTAGAAGAAACCGGTGTGGATGCTTTAGCCATTGCGATCGGAACGGCTCACGGACAATACAAAGGGCAGCCAAAACTGCGTTTCGATATTTTAGAAGAAATTGACCGCCTCATTAAGACGCCGATAGTATTACACGGATCTTCCGGTGTATCAGACGAAGCGATCCGGAATGCGATCGCTCATGGCGTTCGTAAAATCAACATTGATACCAATATCAGAGAGGCGTTTGTCAGAGGCGTGCATAAGGCGATCGTGGCCAATCCGTACGAAATAGACCCCCGTAAAATTCTAGGACCGGCTAAAGAAGAAATGAAAGACATCATCAAGGAAAAAATCAGACTGTTCGGTTCAAGCGGACAGGGAAAGAGGTAGGATATGAAAATATTTATTGATACCGCTAACATTGATGAGATTAAAAAAGCAAGTGAACTTGGCGTGCTCTCTGGAGTTACGACCAATCCGAGCCTGATCGCCAAAGAAGGCCGTGATTTTGTGGAAGTAGTCAAAGAGATTACAGACATTGTAGACGGGCCGATTAGTGCGGAAGTTGTCGGACTAACAAAAGATGAAATGATTGCCGAAGCGAAAGAACTAGTAAAAATTCACGAAAATATCATCATTAAGATTCCGATGATTCCAGAAGGATTAAAAGCGATCGCTGTGTTAAGCGAAATGGGTATAAAAACAAATTGCACACTAATTTTTTCAACAAATCAGGCGATTTTGGCAGCGAATGCCGGAGCGACTTATGTCAGCCCGTTTGTCGGCAGAATCGATGACATCGGATATGATGGCATGACCCTGATTGAAGAACTAACAACGGTGTTTAACAATTACTACTACGATACAGAAATTATTGCTGCCAGCATTCGTCATCCGTTACATGTAACAGAAGCCGCTAAGCTGGGTGCTGATATTGCGACTGTTCCATACAAGGTCATTGAACAAATGGCGGCTCATCCGCTGACAGACATTGGTGTGGAAAAATTTCTAAAAGATTGGGAAGGATTGAAAAAGTAGAATGGATAGAGGATTAACTCTAGAATTTGTAAGAATCACAGAAGCAGCCGCTCTTAATTCAGCAAAATGGATGGGAAAAGGCGATAAAATAAAAGCGGATGATGCAGCCGTAATGGCAATGCGGTCGATGTTTGATACGATGGACATTAACGCAAAAGTCGTCATCGGTGAAGGCGAGATGGATGAAGCCCCAATGCTCTATATCGGAGAGCATTTAGGAAAAGGTGGCGGAGAGCTTCTTGAGATTGCTGTTGACCCGCTTGAAGGAACGGAACTTGTGGCAAAGGGCATGCCCGGAGCGATCGCGGTTATGGCCGTAGCTCCGGAAAACGGATTGTTGCATGCTCCGGATATGTATATGGAAAAAATCTGTGTCGGACCAAGAGCTAAAGGCTGTATCGATATTGATGCCAGCGTAACGGACAATGTAACGCGTGTTGCGGCAGCTTTGGGCAAATCGGTGGAAGATCTGACGGTTGTGATCTTAGACCGTCAGCGCCACGAAAGGCAGATCGAGGAGTTGCGGAAAGCGGGTGCCAGGGTGCGCCTGATTACCGACGGCGATGTTTCGCCGGCGGTGGCCGCGGCTTTGCCGGAAACCGGGATTGACATGATGATCGGCCGCGGTGGCGCCCCCGAGGGTGTGATCGCGGCGGCGGCTCTAAAGGCCCTCGGCGGCGACATGCAGGCGCGCCTGTGGGCAGAAAACCCGGACGAATTGCGCCGGGTTAAAGAGATGGGCATTAAAGACATCGACCATGTGTTAAAACTTGATGACCTGGTAAGAACCGACGATGTAGTCTTTACCGCTACCGGCATTACAGACAGCGAACTCTTAGCCGGTGTTCGCTTTAACAGCAAGTGTGCTGTGACGAATACGCTTGTGATCCGCGGTGCCTCCGGTACCGTGCGATTCATAGAAGCCAACCATTATTATGAGACAAAACCGAAATATGTAAAGATGGAAGGCTGACGATCATGAGAGAAAAAATAAATAATCTTGAAAAAAAGACAATGGCCGAACTCTATGCCATTGCTAAAGAGCATGAGATTAAAGGCTATTCGGCCTTTAGAAAAAAAGAGCTGATTTATGAGATTCAAAAAGCGATTTTAAAGACGGATGACTTGTTACAGGCCGAGGGTATCCTTGATATCATGCATGATGGTTATGGATTCCTCCGTCCTGTCGGATACATTCCCAGTCACGATGACATCTATGTCTCTCATTCCCAGATCAGAAAGTTTGATTTGCGGATCGGAGACCGGGTGCAGGGACTAGCCCGGCCGCCAAAGGAAAACGAGAGAAATTTCGGACTGCTTCGTGTGGAGAAAGTTAACGGAGAATCTCCGGATAAGGCTTCAGAAAGACTCCATTTCCCGGGTCTGACCCCAATTTATCCGCTTGAAAAGATAAAAATGGAAGTTAAAAGTGATAATATGGCCACCCGGATCATTGATTTGTTTGCTCCGATCGGAAAAGGCCAGCGTGGCTTGATTGTATCACCGCCTAAAGCCGGAAAAACGGAACTATTAAAAGAAATCGCTAACAGCATTTCGGCCAATCATCCGGAAGTTGAGATTTTAATCCTCTTAATCGATGAGCGTCCGGAAGAAGTGACCGATATTGAACGCTCCGTTAATGGTGAAGTGATCAGCTCAACCTTTGATGCGCTGCCGGATAATCATATCAAAGTGTCTGAAATTGTTCTGGAAAGAGCCAAACGTTTAGTGGAGCATAAAAAAGACGTTGTTATTTTAATGGACAGCATCACCCGGTTGGCCAGAGCCTATAATCTGGTGACTCCGCCAAGCGGAAGAACGCTGTCCGGCGGTGTGGATCCGACCGCTCTCTACAATCCCAAGAGATTTTTTGGAGCGGCCAGAAATGTGGAAGAAGGCGGAAGCCTGACCATTCTGGCTACGGCCCTTATTGAGACAGGAAGCCGGATGGACGATGTAATTTTCGAGGAATTTAAAGGAACCGGGAATATGGAGCTAATTCTTGACCGCAGCCTTGCTGAAAAGAGAATCTTCCCGGCCATTGATATAAAGCGTTCAGGAACCAGAAAAGAAGAACTGCTGCTAAGTGACGAAGAACTTAAAATTATCTGGTACTGTCGTAAACAATTGTTCCCGAGACATGATAATGCGGAAACGGCAGATATGCTGATTAAATCGCTGCAGCGGACAACCACCAATGCCGATCTGATCAGAGCCTGGCCGCAAATGTTTAAATAAAAAAAGAGGGAAAGGAGTTGCGGAATGTTTAGTTATGTTTATACCGATGATAACGGAGATGTATTTGTCGATGAGGAATTTCAGGCCCTTGGCAGATCCGGAAATCAGATAGTAGAGCCGCTCGAAGAAGAAATGATTCCGATGCCGGACGGTGCCACTTTTATCCTGATTCCGGAACGGACACCGATCGTCTCAAAATTCAATAGCTTTATCCGCTACCCTTTTCCAGAAAACCAACAGGTAGGCGTCATCCTTCCACAGGGTTACACCCGGACACTGCTTCCGGCCTTTACTAAAGAAGAAGAGCAAGCAAAACCGCTGCCTCTTTTTGGTTACACGATGGTTGCCCACCGCGACGGACAGTTTTATGTGGCAGCCGTTAAGACCGACGAGGATGCGACATGGAATCCGGAACACTATAATACGGACGATCTTCCTAAAAAGATCAATGCCTTAAAAAATCGTTTTCCTAAAAACAAACTCGTTAAACATTTGTCAAACTGTGCGATACACTATAGTTGTTTTACAGCGCAGAATATTTTTTACAGAAGATGGGAAGGCGGAATTCCGGTCTCACCGGCCTGCAACGCCGATTGTCTCGGATGCATTTCTATGCAGAGTTCGGAATGTTGTCCGGCACCACAACAAAGAATTACCTTTGTACCGGAGGTTAACGAGATGGTGGAGCTGATGGTCTATCACTTGCAAAGCGATGATGCGATTATCAGTTACGGTCAGGGCTGTGAGGGTGAACCATCATTACAGTCAGAGCGCATCGCCGAATCCATCACTCTAACCAGAGAGCAGACTCAAAAAGGCACCATCAATGCAAACACCAATGCCGGCTACACCAAAGGCATTAAAAAAATGATTGATGCCGGGATCGATTCGCTTAGAGTCAGCTTGAACAGTATGGTGGCTAAAAACTATGAAGCCTATTACAAACCCAATGGCTATACCCTTGATCAGGTAAGTGAAAGCCTGTTGTATGCTGACCAAAAAGGATGCTATACGTATCTGAATCTGCTGTTATTCCCCGGTGTAAACGACACACATCAGGAAGCCGAAGCGCTGATTGACTTTGTCAGAAAAAACAAAGTTAAAGAAATTCAATTCAGAAATTTAAATATTGATCCGGACTATTATACAAATACGATGGATGCTGATGCCGAGCCACTCGGGATTACAACGCTAATTGCGATCATTAATCAAGAGCTCCCCGAAGTAAAAATCGGTAATTATTCCAAACCAAGACAACGAAACACTTGACGATTAGTAAGAAGCACGATATAATTACCAAAGTGTTCTTTTACGAAACTTAAGGAAAGAGGTGAACACGATGAAAACAGGTATTCATCCAGACTATAAGGTAGCAAAAGTAACCTGCGTCTGCGGAAACGAATTTGAAACCAGATCAACTAAAGATGAGATTAAGGTTGAGATTTGTTCAGCATGTCATCCGTTCTATACAGGCAAGCAACGTGCCGTACAAGCAGCGGGCAGAGTCGATAAATTCAATAAAAAATTCAAGCGTGAAGAATAAGGAATATCATAAAAAAATAGTCTAAAAGCGGTGATCGGTGATCACCGCTTTTTTTATGAATTGAATTCATGGCGAAAAGATATTTTAAATTGTAGAAAAATGTGTATAATTGTAAGTAAATACAAAGAAAAGGAGCATAAATTGTGTTTAAAGAATCTGAGATCAGCAAAAAAAATAGAATTAGATTTGTCATGAATAATATAAAACTGTT
>SKKY01000123.1 GCA_007123515.1 Clostridia bacterium | reverse complement strand
ATTGGAAGTAAAAAGATTGCCTCTGTCGCCATTAAGATGGCCTTAACTGACAGCAGGGAAGATGAAACAAAACTAAAAGAATTCTACGCAGAATCAGGAATTAAAACCGCTGCAGTTGACTTTGGTGGTGAATATCTCTCATCTGTTAAAAAGATTATAGAAAGATCCATCGTTGCTGCTAAAAGAGAGAACGTAATTAAAGATATTCACTCAGAAGAGGGTGCTGTGGCTGGTGCTACCCGGGAAGCTCTTTCTCAGATTATGCCAAAAGCCATAGGGTTAAATGTCGGCGGTAAAGTCGGTATAGCCAGGTATCATGATCATATCAGTATCTGTGTCTTTTTTGCCATTGGTTTACTACATCTTGATGATGTTTCAATAGGACTGGCACACAGAACGATTGCATAGAGGAGTTAAGTTAATGAAATTTACCCAAATAGCTATAGACGGTCCGGCCGGAGCAGGCAAGAGCAGTATTGCAAAAGAACTGGCTAAAATATTAAAATATATATATATAGATACCGGAGCCATGTATCGTGCAGTTACATATGTATCTATGAAAAAGAACATCCCTTTTGATCAGTCAAAGACGATTGAAAACATGGCTGAAGAAATGGATATCCAGTTTGATATAGATAACGGAACACAGAATATTATCGTTAACGGGGAAGATGTGTCCGAAGAAATTCGTTTACCTGAGGTTTCCAGGAATGTATCAATAGTTTCTTCCTTTTCAGGTGTCCGGAGAGAAATGGTTTCCAAACAACGGGAAATGGGAAAAGATAATAATGTGGTAATGGACGGTCGTGATATCGGGACGGTGGTCTTTCCTTATGCAAAACATAAAATATTTCTGACAGCAAAACCTGAAGTCAGAGCCGTAAGACGCATGAAAGAAATGGAAGAGAAAGGCCATACTGTAGATTATAATCAGCTTTTAGAAGAAATCAAAGAGAGAGACTACATGGATGAAAACAGAGCCGACTCTCCGCTGATTGCCGCAGAGGATGCCATCATTGTTGATACAACGGATCTTTCTTTTGATGAGGTTCTCGAAAAAATCACAACAATGATTCGGAGTGGTAACCATGTTTTATAAAATGATGCATTTTCTTCTTAACATGCTATTTATTCCTTTTGTTAGCATGACAATTCAAAACAAGAAAAACATTCCTAAAGATAAAAACTATATCATTGTTTCTAATCATGTAAGCAATTTTGATCCTCTTTTATTGGCCTTAGCCTGGCATAAGCCGGTTCATTTTATGGCTAAACAAGAATTATTTGAAATTTTTTTTATTGGACGGGTGCTAAAAATGTTACAGATGATTTCCGTCAGACGTGGTGAATCAGACAGAAAAGCCGTCAAAGAAGCACTGCAGTATCTAAAAGACGGGGAAATATTGGCACTTTTTCCGGAAGGAACCCGAAACAAAGATAAAAAAGGTCTCTTACCATTTCATACCGGAGCCGCTTTTTTTGCAAAATCGACAAATCTTTCTGTGCTTCCTGTAGCTATATCCGGAACAGGCAATATAAGACCGAGCCTTTTTAACAGGGTTAATTTTAAAGTAGGAAGGCCGATCGCCATTGAGGATTATTTTGAAGGAAAAATCAGCTCAAAGGAACTTGAGGAGTTTACTCAAATAATAAGATCAGAAATAGAAGGTCTTTTAGGAGATAGTGATGAAAGTAATTAAAAATAAAAATGCAGGCTTTTGTTTTGGGGTCAAGCGAGCCGTTGAAGCCTCAGAAAGTCTCGCCGCAGAACAGAAAAAAACTATATATACGTATGGAAAATTAATTCATAACGATCAAGAAGTTGAAAGACTCAAAAAAAATGGTATAATACCTAAGGATGTTCTTTCAGAGATAAAAAATGACCATGTGATCATCAGAACTCATGGATTATCAAAAAAAGAAATTGAAGAATTAGAAAGCAATAATAACACGATAGCCGATTATACCTGTCCTTTTGTAAAGAAGCTACAATCTTATGCAAAAGAGTACTATGATCAGGGATATCAGATATTAATATTTGGCCAGTCAAAGCATCCTGAAATTTCAGGTGTCAGAGGCTGGACTGAGAATACTGCTATTATTGTTGATGGTCCTGCCGCTGTGCAGAATATAGATTTTACAACAGATAAAGTTTGTTTGCTTGTTCAGACCACAGAAAGAGAAGAGCAATTTGCGTTACTTTCAGAAATATTAAAAACAAAAGTACCGAATGCAGTCATTATCAACACGATTTGTCATGCAACCCAACAGCGCCAGGATGAAACACTGGCTTTAGCTAAAGAAGTCGATGTAATGATTATTGTAGGCGGAAAAGAAAGTTCTAATACCAAAAAACTTTTTCAGGTAGCGAAAAGTGTAAATAACAACACTTTCATTATAGAAAAAGCGTTGGATTTAGATAAAAAATGGTTTGAAACTTCAAATGTTGCAGGGGTTTCGGCAGGTGCTTCGACACCGGATTGGATAATTGAGGAGGTCATTAAAGAAATGGAAGAAATGAAAGAAACTATGGGAATGGCAGAAGCTGTGGAAAGCAAAAAATCACCTAAGAAAGGTGCAATCGTACAAGGGAAGGTAGTTCAGGTAGAACCCGAACGAGCATTTATCGATGTCGGCGGGAAAACTGAAGCAATCCTTGAGCCGAATGAAGTATCTTTTAGAAGCCTTGAAGATTTAACAACTGCAATAAGTGTAGGCGATGAATTCACGGTGAAAGTCATTGATATAGAAAATGAAAACGGAGAAATGCGTGTTTCTAAAAGAAGAGCTGAAGAAAAAGAGGCTATCGATAAACTTTTAGAAGCAAAAGAAAATAAGGAAATTATTAAAGCAGAAGTCTATGAAGCGGTAAAAGGCGGAATTCTTGTAGATGTTGGGATCAGAGGTTTTATTCCGGCTTCATTGGTTGATGTAGGTTACATTGAAGATCTGAATCAATTTATCGGTCAGGAAATTGAAGTCATGGTTGAAGAAGTAGATTTAGAAAACAGAAAATATATCCTTTCAAGAAAAGCAGTGATTGATAAAGAGCTTGAGAAAGTATGGGAAGAGCTTGAAGAAGGAGCTGTAAGAAAAGGTACCGTTAAAAAATTAGTTGATTTTGGTGCTTTTATTGATCTTGGAGGAATCGAAGGCCTGCTTCATATTTCTGAGATGGGCTGGGGTAAAGTTGAAAAATCCTCAGATGTTCTGGGAGAAGGTCAGGAAATCGATGTATACCTTTTATCAGTAAACAGAGAAACAAATAAAATTGCTTTAAGTCTTAAAAAGTTAAAAGCTGATCCTTGGTCTGTGGTAGAGGAAAACTACAGAGCAGGCGATGTTCTTACGGGTAAAGTTGTCAGAGATGCTCAGTTTGGTGCTTTTGTTGAAGTAGAACCCGGACTTGATGGTTTGGTACATATTTCTCAAATT
The DNA here is from genome assembly GCA_007123515.1 of Clostridia bacterium. Taxonomy (GTDB): domain Bacteria; phylum Bacillota; class Peptococcia; order Peptococcales; family SKKY01; genus SKKY01. The sequence goes on along the minus strand of SKKY01000123.1, from coordinate 2,155 downwards.
GCATGGGAAAGAGTTGAAAAAGTTGGTGATGCTTTGGCTATTGGTGATGAAGTTCAGGTTAAAATTCTTGAAATTGATGCTGCCAATAAAAAGTTAAATCTAAGCATTAAGGAAACGCTTGACAGGCCGGAGAGACCTGAGAGGCCAAAAAGAGAAGAAAAAGCTCCTGCACAGAGACAGTTTGCAGATAAAAAAGAAACAAAGAAACCAAGAACTGACAGAAAACCGCAAAAGAATGAAGCGGAAACAGAAACAGTTATGGATGATAAAGGACCTACGGGTATCAATATCGGAGAGTTATTCGGAGATAAACTAAAAGACTTTATGAAGTAATCCTAAAGAAGTAGCGCTATGCTACTTCTTTATTTTTGTGTATGATAGTATATAAGCTTTAAATTTTTCTTAAAAGGGTATCGACTATGGTTAACATCAGAGAACAGAGAAAATGGGATCATGTAAAAAAAACAATTGAAGCAGGGAGCAAACGCTGTCATTTTTATGATGATGTAGTGCTGCTGCCTGATTCTTCTTCGTTAATGTCTTATGAAAGAACGGATTTGGGATGCAGGATTTTTGATAAGTCGTTATCGGCACCTCTAATGATTAATGCCATGACAGGAGGAGCAAAAGGACTTGAAAGATATAATGAAGCTTTTGCGATTGCCGCGAGAGAAAATAAGATAGCCATGGCAGTAGGATCACAGAAAGCCGGTATCACCAATCCAGAGCTTACAGATACGTATAAAATTGCCAGAAAGATAAATCCTGATGGTCTACTTTTTGCCAATCTAAGCGCACTAGAAAGCCTTGAGACCATGAAAAAGGCAGTATCTATGATAGAGGCCGATGCCATTCAGCTTCATGTTAATCATGCCCAGGAGTTATCCATGCAAGAAGGTGACAGAGATTTTAAAGAGATACTCAAAAATATTGAAAAAGCGGTTCTTCACCTTGATGTCCCGGTAATTGTTAAAGATGTCGGAACAGGGCTTTCGAGAAAATCAGCGTTTGCTTTTAAACATATAGGAGTGTCTCATTTTGACGTTGGCGGTTATGGAGGTACTAATTTCTCTGAGATAGAAGAAAAGCGAATGAACAAAGAAAGTTCGGCACTGTCAGAAATTGGTATACCTACACCGATATCCGTTATGGAAGTAAAAAGCATCGAACCTCCGGGATATATTTTTGCTACAGGAGGAATCACAGATGCCGGACAGGTTATTAAATCTCTTCTTTTAGGCGCAGATGTGGCCGCAATGGCAGGTTTTATATTGATGCATTATGAACAACATGGAACCGACTCCTTAACAGAGAAAATAGCTGATATGATAAGTGAAATGAAAAAAATATTTGTTATTCTTGGGATAAAAAATCTGCAGGAAAGTAATGCAGTGGAATATGTATTAAAGAATGAGGTAAGAGAATGGGTGCAGCAAAGAATACCGGTCAGACAGGAGCGCTGATAACAGACGTCTTTCCTGGAACAATAGCAGAAGAAATCGGTTTAGCAAAAGGTGATCTGATAGCTGAAGTTAATCATCAAAAACTGACGGATTTGATAGAGTTTGAATTTTTATGGGCTGAAGAAGACATTACTGTTTTGGTAAAAAAAGCAAACAGCGGTAATTTTGAATTGATATCAATTGAAAAAGAATATGATGATCCGCTTGGGGCAGAATTTGCCAGCGGGGTGTTTGACAAAGTTCGAATGTGTCATAACAAGTGTTTGTTTTGCTTTGTTGACCAGATGCCTCCAGGTATGAGGCCTTCTCTTTATGATAAAGATGATGATTATCGTCTTTCCTTTTTACAGGGTAATTTTATTACGCTGACTAATTTAACGACAGAAGATAAGGAGCGAATCAAGACTCAAAGTTTAAGCCCTTTATTTGTTTCTGTTCAGTCGACTGATCCAAATAACAGAGTGGAATTATTAAAAAATCCAAGAGCCGGATCTGTCATAGAGGATTTAAAAGAATTGACATCTGCTGGTATAGAAATACATGCACAAATTGTATTATGTAAGGGAATTAATGATGGGAAGTATCTGAAACAATCTATTGAAGAACTTATCGCTATGGGATCAAATATTCTTTCACTCGGTATTGTTCCGGTAGGGCTCACCAAATACAGAGAAAACCTCTGTCATTTTCCT
>SKKY01000095.1 GCA_007123515.1 Clostridia bacterium | reverse complement strand
TGAAAAGCCGGACCGACAATCACATCAAAACCCCGGTTGACTGCTGATAAAATACCACAGGTTTGCAGTTCATTACAGACTGTCTCGCACCGGCGGCACATGATGCATTTATTAGGGTCTTTAATCAGAGCGTGGGAAGAACTGTCCTTTGGATAGTCCATTTTCTCTCCTGTATAATGAATTTCCCGAATAGCTAAATCCTGGGCAAGCTGTTGTAACTCGCAATCTAAATTTTTTGTGCAAACAAGACAGTCAGGAGGATGATTTGATAAAAGAAGCTCTACAGAGGTTCTCCTGGATGAAATGGCACGTATGCTGTCTGTTCTGATAACCATGCCATCGGTACACAGTTCGGCACAGGAAGGAACTAACGAAGGACGTCCCTCAACTTCTACCATACAGACACGGCAGGATGCATTTTGGTGAAGAATTCCAAAATCCTTTAAATCAAGATGACAAAGGGTAGGGATTTCTAAATTCACCTGCTTAGCAGCCTGTAAAATTGTTGTGCCATCAGGCACTTGAATGTGCATATCGTTAATGATAATGCTGATCATTTTCACTAGAAATACCTCCCGTTATGGTTTTAATATGGCGTTAAAGCGACAAACATCATAGCATGCGCCGCAGCCAATGCAAGCGTCTTCGTCAATAATATGAACATTTTTAGGGCTGCCACTGATGCAATTTACCGGACAAACTTTCTTACAGGCCGTACAGCCCACACAATTTTCAGCAATGACCGAATACTTCAGTAACGCCTGACAGGCACCGGCCGGACAGCGTTTTTCGTTAATATGAGCCAGGTATTCATCATAAAAATATTTCAGGGTACTAAGTACCGGATTCGGAGCACTTTGGCCAAGCCCGCAAAGGGAACTGTCCTTGATCATCCTTCCGAGTGTCTTTAGTTTATCGATATCCTCCATGTTTCCGTTTCCTTCGGATATCTTTATTAAAATTTCATGCATTCTCTTAGTTCCTAGTCTGCATGGTGTACACTTACCACAGGATTCATCCTGGATAAATTCAAGATAAAACTTAGCAATATTGATCATACAGTCATTTTCATCAAGTACAATCATCCCACCGGAACCCATCATTGATCCGATGGCCAAAAGACTTTCATAGTCAATCGGCGTATCAAGATCAGCGACTGTGATAACGCCTCCGGAAGGTCCGCCGGTCTGCACTGCCTTGAATTCTTTGCCGTCAGTAATACCTCCGCCGATATCGTAAATAATCTCTCTGAGGGTGGTACCCATCGGAACTTCGATCAGTCCGATGTTATTAACTTTTCCGGCTAGTGAGAAGACCTTCGTTCCTTTGGATTTTTCGGTTCCTTTATCAGCGTACCATTCTTCGCCATGCAGAATAATTGCAGGGATGTTGGCAAAGGTTTCTACATTATTTACCGAGGTTGGTTTTTTGTAGTAGCCTTCCACAGAAGGGTAGGGTGGTTTTTTTGTCGGTTCTCCACGATGGCCTTCCACAGAATGAATCAGAGCAGTTTCTTCTCCGCAGACAAAAGCACCTGCGCCTAGCTTAATGTAAATATCAAAAGAAAAACCGCTTTCAAAAAGATCTTTCCCCAAAAAGCCATATGCATAAGCATCTTTAATTGCTATTTCAAGTCGTTTTATAGCTAAGGGATATTCAGCCCGGATATAGATGATGCCAATACTAGCTCCGATGGCATAGCCGGCAATGGCCATGGCTTCAAGTACCGAATGAGGGTCTCCTTCTAAGATAGAGCGATCCATAAAGGCACCGGGATCTCCTTCATCGGCATTACAGAAGACATATTTTTGATCCGCCATAGGCTTTCGAGTCAGTTCCCATTTTAGTCCTGTAGGAAAACCTCCTCCACCACGTCCACGCAATCCGCTGGCCTTAACGATATCGATTACATCTTCCGGAAGCATATTCGTTAGAACCCTGCCTAAGGCTTCATAGCCGTTAAAAGCAATGTATTCCAAAATGTTTTCCGGATCAATTAATCCACAATTTCTTAAAGCAATTCGTTCCTGCTTTTTATAGAAACCCATGTCGTGTTGCTTTGGAAGCGTTTCGCTAGTTTCCGGATCTTTATACAGCAGGCGTTCAATCGGTCGGTCATTGATTAAATGTTCAGTGACAATCTCGTCTATATCATCAAGAGAGACTTTTACATAAAACACATCATCCGGGAAAATTTTAATAATCGGACCTTGCCCGCAAAAACCGAAACAACCGGTTTGCAATACCATAAACTGGTCATCAAGGTCTCTTTTTTTAAATATTTTTTTAAATGAGGTAACCATCTCCAGACTTTCGGCAGACACGCAGCCGGTTCCCCCACAAACCAAAACATGTTTCCTGTGTTCAGACATTATTACCCTCCATTTTGACCGGTCTTATTTTCTTCAGAAGAAGCCGGTTGGTTTTCAATATTTTTTTTGACAAAATCATTACCCGTAGTCGGATCCTGCATACGGAGCATAACGATTTTTGCTTGTTCTTCTTTAATTTTGCCTAATTCGGTTAACGATGTAATACGCATACGTTATTCTCCTTTTTTTTCTTTGTAAGTGTCAATAATTCGGCTGACATCTTCGGGTTGAATATGTCCATACACTTTTTCATTAACTAAGACTACCGGAGCTAATCCACAGGCTCCGATGCATCGTACATCAGTTAACGTAAAGGCACCATCTTCGGTTGTTTCACCAGATTTAATACCAAGCTGACGGGCAAATTCGTTAAGAACCTTATCGGCACCCTTAACAAAACAGGCCGTTCCCATACAGATGTTTATGGTATATGTGCCACGTTTTTCCTGGGTGAAGTAAGAGTAGAAACTTACCACACCATAAATGTGTGATGCCGGAACATCAAGTTTTCTGGCAATGTAAAGTTGAAGTTCTGCAGGCAGATAGCCAAAAAGTTGCTGCGCCTTGTGAAGAACGGCAATCACTTCATCTTGTTTTACTGACAGTGATTCGATAAATTCATCCAGAACCGGCAGCTTTTTATCAGCCTCTTCCAGACGGTAAATATCTTCCATGATCATAAACATCCTTTCTAGTATATAGTTTTTTGAATTATCTGATTAATACAGTATACCCGTTATGTTATTAAAGAAAAAGATTAAAAAAAAAATTGATTCAATAAACTATCCTAAACTGGAAAAAGGAATAAGGAGTATTGCTTTACAAGAAGTAGTACCTAAATGGAGGGTATTGTAAAAAGACGAAAAGGAGTTGGTGGCATTGAATCATAATCTGTTAAAAGAGCAGTTATTTGAGCTGAAAGTAATTATGCCGATAATGTCTGAAGAGGGAGGAAATTATACAGAACTTTATTTTGATCAGTCCTGCGAGGAAGAGGCCTGTCTGAGATTAAAAAAGAAATGTTCTACAGTGATCAGTCATATTGCTCAGAATATTTATTTTGATATCAGCAGTTTTCGCCGTGAATATTCTGAGACTTTCAACAGAAAGACCGGCATGCCACTAGCCTTACATCCCGGTCTTGTTCTGATTCCATTGAAGGTGAGGGAAGCGGAGTATAAGGATCAGGGGACGGTATGCTATGTCAATATCATAAAGATCAAATATATGAAAATGATCGATGCCTCTAAGACAGCGATCATTTTCCATGACGATATGCAGATTGATGTGCTGCAGTCTTTAGATTCAGTCGTAAAGTTAAAAAATATTGCTTCGATGATCCGTTATCATCATTTTGAAAGCTATAAAAAGTATCTGCATTAGAAAAAATCAAGGTTTCCTATACCCGGTGTACTTTTCGATGGTTTCTAAAATTCTGTTCATATTAGCTGGTTTTGTCAAATAATCATCCATTCCGGCATTAAGGGCGGCTAAACGATCTTCTTTTAGTGCATGAGCGGTTAATGCCACGATAGGTGTTCTTTCTCTGTAAAGTTCTTTTTCCATTTCCCGGATTTTTCTTGTGGCCTCGTAGCCATCAATTACCGGCATCTGGCAGTCCATAAAGATCAGATTGTATTGTTTCTTTTCAAAGAGAGTTAAAGCCTCCGCACCGTTTTTGGCATAGTCGGCTTCAAGGTGAAAGATATTAATCATTTTTTTAAAAATTTCGGCACTTATTTCATCATCTTCAACAAAGAGGATTTTTATGTCTTCCGGTTTCTTGCTTTCTTGTGAAGAAATAGTATGGGACATATTATCATTGCTGTTTGCCTCTTTAGCTTCCGGAAGCCTGATACAAAGATGAACCTTAGTCCAAGACCCTTTTTTACTTTCTATATGAATACTCCCGTTCATCAGTTCTACAAGGTGTTTGACAATCGGCAACCCGAGTCCGGAACCACCAAATTCTCTGGTGGTTGATGAATCTTCTTGTACAAACAAATCAAAAATATTGATCAAGGGTTCTGCAGCAATCCCAACGCCGGAATCTTCAATAACAATAGAGATCATATTCTTAGTTTGTTGTTTAACAGTAACACAGACGTATCCTGTATTAGTAAATTTAATCGCGTTGTTCAGTAAATTATTGATGATTTGTTGCAGCCGGAATTTATCACCGCGAACGAATTCTGGCAGATTTTTATCATATCGTTGACAGAGAATCAGCCCTTTTTCCTCAGCGGATGGTTGATAAAGGCTAAGGCTTTCTTCAATTGTCTCCTGGAGAGGTATGGTAGAATAATCAAGTATAAAATTGCCAGCTTCATATTTAGAAAAATCAAGAGTGTTATTAATCAGACTCAATAAATTTTCTGCAGAGATGCGTATCTTTTTAAATTGTGATTGCTGATCAGCGGTGATGGCTTCTTCCTCAAGGATCTGTAAGAAGCCCATAATGCCATTCATCGGCGTCCTAATTTCATGGCTCATATTAGCTAGAAACTGACTCTTTGCCAGACTGGCTTCTTCGGCTCTATTTTTAGCGCCAATCAATTCTTTTTCATATTCTTTTAATTCAGTAATATCTTTAATAAAGCCGATGTAATTTTCTTCATCGAGCTGAACTCTTTTTACTTCCCAAAACCTGGATTCTCCGTCTTTTCGTATCATTTCATATTGAATTTCTACCAAGCCATTCTCTTTAAGTGTAGCAAACCCTTTTTCTACTTTCGGATATTCCTTCTTAGCAATCAGATCATAGCTTGTCATTGAAAGCAGTTCTTCCCGGCTGTAACCGGTCATTCGGATAAGGGCCTGGTTGACAACCATGATTTCAGCGTTTCCATTTACCACAGAGACCCCATCAGGCGCATGTTCAATATAGTTTCTAAATTTTTCTTCGCTTTTTTTGGTCATTTCCAAAGCTTCTCTTTGTTTTTTCAGATAGTTTCTCAGTAAAATCAGAAGGCTCCCAAGGATGATCAATCCAGTGGTTAAAAAGATGATGAGGTAGGTATTTCTTGCACTTATGGCATCGGCAAGTGCCTGTTCTTCAGTAATATCGGTAATCAGCGAAAAAAGAACTGGCATACCATCTAAATCAGATGGATAAGTCAGCACTTCTACTGTGGCAATTTCTCCGGAGCTTTTCTGATGGGGAAATATAAAATGATTTCGTTCTTCCGCTCTGGCTAACGCCATTTCTTCAGCGATTT